>CAMNLN010000401.1 GCA_946543025.1 uncultured Verrucomicrobiota bacterium | reverse complement strand
CGAGATCATCGCGCAGGTGTTCTCAAAGACGCGCGTAGGCGTGGGCGTGATGGGCGCGGGATCGCTCATGAGCGCCATCGAGCCGGTGATCCGCTACCAGCGTACGCGCTTCCGCGGCGCGGCAGGCGTGGAGGAGACTTCGCCCCGCTACCAGCAGGGACTCCAGATGAAGGAGGACGTGACGGAGCGCCTCGCAGACGTGTGGGCCACCGCCGAGGCGGCCTCGTCGCTCGGCTTTGACATCTCTCGCCGCTTCGACGAGATCGAGCTCATCCAGGACGAGGCCAAGGCCAAGCTCGGCAAGGGCCGCGAGATGCTCAAGAACATGAAGGCCCCGATGGAGAAGGCCGCCGCCATCCTCGCGGCGGGCGGCGATCCGCTCGCGGACGAGGACGTCACCGTCCGCTACGTCTACCTCCAGGCCCTCTGCAACATCCTCTGTCCCAGCTGCAAGCTCTGGAACACGGGCCACGGCGCGGACGTCATGCGCCAGGCCGTCTCGCTCATGGGCGGCTACGGCATCACGGAGGACTGCCCCGGATTCCTTTTCTACAAGTGGACGGACATGCAGCTCGACGCCACCTACGAAGGCCCCGAGGCCGTGCAGCGCCGCCAGATCTCCGAGACGATGGGCAACGCCGTCTTCCTCGCGCAGCTCGACGCGTGGGCCAAGGAGCTGGACGCCTGTCCAAAGGCCGCCGAGAACGGCTCCCACGCCCTCGCCGCCGCGCTCCGCCTGTGGGCGTGGACGCGCGCGTTCGCCGCCGGCGCGAAGGATCCGAACGGCAAGAAGCTGGGCGCGTCGCAGCGCCACGGCGTCGTGTTCCCGCTCGCGGACGCGCTCGCCGGCCTGATGGCGGCCATGAGCTTCTGGCAAGACATCAAGTTCCTCGCGCTGAACGGCGCGGAACATCCCGTGGTGGGGCCGGAGCTCGAGGGCTACCTCAACACGTTCAACGACCTGCTCGGCACCGTCGTCGCGGACGTGACGGGCGAGGCCGCGAAGATCTGCACGGGCGTGGTCTACGGTTTCGGCGCGGCCACGGCCGAGGACAAGGCCGCGTTTGCGGCACTGCGCAACGCGCTGGACGAATCGCTCGCCGGTACGCGCCTCGCGAAGGATCGTGCGGCCAAGGCGCTCACCACGATCATGATCCCCGAGGCGCTCGACTACCCGCTGTAAATCTCGCCATGCACAGGCTGCTTGTTCCGGCGGGGCTGATGGCCCAGGAGACGGTGACGTTGCCGCCCGACGCGGCACGGCACCTGAAGGTCCTGCGCCCCCGGCCGGGCGAAGAGATCGAACTGTTCGACGGACAAGGCCATTCGCGCCGCTACCGGTGGGCGGACGGGACGCTTTGCGTCGCCAACGGCCTTGTGACCTATCCTCCGCCGCCAATCCGCCTGTTCCTGTTCGCCTGCGTGACGAAAGGCAGCCGTTGGGACTGGACGATTGAAAAGGCGGTGGAGCTGGGCGTAGCAGAAATTGTGCCGGTCATTTCCGAGCGATGCATCGTGCGTCTGGCGGCGGGCGAGCGCGCCGCGAAAGCCGAACGCTGGCGGAGGATCGCCGCCGACGCGGCACGGCAGAGCGACGCCGTGTGGCTGCCGACGGTACGCGAAGCGGTGGATTTTTCCGAAGCCGTCGGACTGGCAAGGACGTGCGGACATGTGTTCGCGGGGGCGCTGACCGATCCGCCGTCGCCGCCGATGTGGTCGGCTGTGACGAACGCGTTGGCCGGCGGCGCATCTTCCAGTCTTGGCGTGTTCGTGGGGCCAGAGGGCGATTTTACGCCGGAGGAGCTGCGGACGCTCCTGGAGACGGCAACGCCCGTCTCGTTCGGGCCGACGGTCCTGCGCGCCGAGACGGCGGCGATCTTCGGCGTGTCCGTGCTGGCGGCGGCCTGCCACGGCATCTGCGCAAAAACATGCTTGCAACCACTCGACAAAAAGGAGTAGGCGATGAAACTGCTGACAACTGTCGTTTGCGGCCTGACGCTGGCCGCCGTGGCCGCGCCGACGGCCTCGCTCGCGCCAATCGCCATCGGTAGCGAGGCTTTCGACGCGAGCTTCGGGCACATCCAGGGCGCGTGTTGCTCGGAGGACGCAATCTATCTCTCGCAGATGAAGTGCCTCTACAAGTTCGACTGGTCCGGCAAGCTGCTCAAGAAGAAGTCCGTCATCAGCCATACGGGCGACATCTGCTTCTGGCAGGGCGAAATCTACACGGCCGTAGCCGTATACGGCGGGACGAACAGAGGCAAGGGCATGATCCAGGTGTTCGATCAGGAACTCAACCTGGTGCGCGAGACGCTGCTCGACCGCTCGACGGACGGCATCACGATCCTGGACGGCGTGCTCTACATTGGCATGGGATCGAACCACGTGCCGTCCAGGGAGGCGCACCGCGAGAACTGGGCGGGGCGCTTCGACCCCAAGACGCTCAAGCCGCTGGGCGAACGCCAGATCATCGACTTCGGCTATGTCACGCACTATGGCATCCAGGACATTTCGAACGACGGCAAGCACATCCTGTGCGCGTTCTATTCGGCCAAGAAAGGCCAGCCGAATTTCGTCGCGTTCGACAAGGACTGGAAGGTGGTCCGCGCCGATTGCACCTATTACGCCTCAAACGGCTTCGACCGCCTGCCCGCCCGCTTTGGCGGCGACCAGCCGCGATTCTTCCGCGTGAAGACGCACAGGGCGCCAACGGACAAGGCCAACCCCAAGGCGCGGCGTCCGTTGAGCGTGACAATCGATTTCTTCGAGTGGAAAGACGGCAAACCCGTGGATATCACACAGCGGAAATAATCTTTTCCTGCAGGAACGGGAAGAATCGGCAACTTCCCGTTTGAACATCTTCTGCCGCTTTTGCCGGAAATATGCAATTGTCGGGGGGCGAGCGATATGCTATCATAAACGCGCGGTGGAGCATCAGTGAAAGGTTGGCTGTCGTGAAAACAATAATCATGGGAATGGCTATGACGGCGATTGCCGTTATCGCCGCGTACGGAAATACGGGAACCGTGACGGCGTCGCTTGACGGCGTCGCGTTCAGCGTATCGTTCGCGAACCACGCGCACGAGACGAACAGCCTGTGGGTCGTCTACGGGCCGGGCGACAGCGGCACCGGCACGAACGGCTGGGCGCACGTCGAGCGCCTCGGCACGGTCA
>CAMNLN010000400.1 GCA_946543025.1 uncultured Verrucomicrobiota bacterium | reverse complement strand
GAAGAAGCCGGAAGTCGATCTGCCCATGGCCGTGCGGCAGGTGGCCGATCTCTGGAAGGACGTCTACTTCTTCCGTGCGTCCAACATGCGTGTGCAGGCGCATCTCATCAAGCTGATTCAACTGGCCGAGACAGTCAACGGCATGACGGCCGAGGACAAGGAGACGGTGGAGAAGATCGGCGAGCTGTCGCGACAGCTCAAGGACGGTCTCGGCGCGTTGCGCGGCGAGAAGTTCGTCGAGATGACCCAGCGCAGAGCCGGCGATTTCCATCGGAAGGCCACGGCGCTCGTGAAGGCGGCCCAACAGCAGATCGCTCGCGCGAAGGCCAAGGCCGAGCAGGCGGCGAAGGAAGCGGCAGAGAAGGCCGCAAAGGCGGAGGCCGAGGCCAAGGCGGCGGAAGAGCACAAGGCGAGAATCGAGGAGGAGACCGCGCGCGCGACGTCGACCTTCGAGGGACTGATCGGGTTGCGCCTGAAGACGCTCGATTGGGAGCGGGCACGGAAGGACCTCAAGCGCATCGAAGGCGACATGACGACCTTGGAAGGCAAGGAGACGCTTCGAACGCAGGTGAAGAAGGTCGACTGCATGGAGGCCTTGCACAAGCTGTTCATCGACAAGGCGAAGGGCTTCAAGTTCCGCGACGGGCATGTGGTGATTGCCGTGGACAAGGATGCGATCACACTCCAGCGCCAGCGGCAGGTGCGCGGCAAGACGATCAAGGAGGATCCGCAGAAGATCGCCTGGACGCGCTTCTACGGCAAGAAGGACTACGTGGGCTACATGGACCAGCTGATGGACAGCTTGGTCATGAAGGGGCGCGAGACGGTCCGCACGTCCGCACTCCGGTGGTCCGAGCAGATGTTCGGGGCGGCGTTGACGCTCCAGCTGCTGTACTCCGAGGTGGAGGGCGCGCCCGAGCTTGCGCCGAAGTTCGTGCAGAAGGCGGCGGCCGATTTCGAGCCGTCGCGCAAATGGGCGAAACGCATCTTCCCTGAAATTGACGTTGGAGAGGTGGTGGAATAATGAAGGCATTGTCAGGACTTGACATCGGGATTATCATCGCGTTTCTTGCGAGCGTGGTGGTGATCGGCGCATGGGCGGCGAAACGCGCCTCGAAGAGCGCGGAGGACTTCTTCCTCTCCGGGCGCTCCATGCCATGGTGGCTCCTAGGCGTCTCGATGGTGGCTTGCACGTTCTCGTGCGACACGCCGAACCTGGTGACGGACATCGTCCGTACGCAGGGCGTGGCGGGCAACTGGGCGTGGTGGGCCTTCCTCCTGACGGGCATGCTCACCGTGTTCGTCTACGCGAAGCTCTGGCGGCGGAGCGAGCTCGCCACCGACCTCGGTTTCTACGAGATACGCTACGCCGGTGCGCCGGCGCGGGCGCTGCGTGGGTTTCGCGCGGTGTATCTGGGTTTCGTCTTCAACGTTGTGATCATGGGGACGGTGTCGCTCGCGGCGATCAAGATCGGCGCGGCGATCTTCGGGCTCTCGCCTGTCGTGACGCTCGCGATCGCGCTGGCCGCCGTGGGCGTCTACGCGACGCTCGGCGGCCTCACGGGGTCGATCTGGGCGGACTTCTACCAGTACACGGTGGCGATGGTGGGCGCGGTGGCCGCGGCTTACTTCGCCGTGAAGATGTGCGGGCCGGACGGCACGGGGACGCTCGCGGGCCTCTTCAAGAACCCCGCCGTGGCGGAGAAGATGCGCCTGTTCCCGGCGCTTTCGGGCACGGACTGGAAGTCGACGCTCATGACGATCTTCATCCTGCCGGTGGCGGTGCAGTGGTGGGCCACGTGGTATCCGGGCGCGGAGCCGGGCGGCGGCGGGTACATCGCGCAGCGCATGCTTTCGGCGAAGGACGAGAAGAACGCCGTGGGCGCGGTGATGCTTTTCAACTTCCTCCATTACGCGCTGCGCAGCTGGCCGTGGCTCATCGTGGCGCTCGCGTCGCTCGTCGTGTTCCCCGACCTCGAGGCTCTCAAGACGGCGTTTCCGGGCGCCGCCGAACAGTTCGTCAAGCACGACATGGCCTATCCGGCGATGATCTCCAAGCTGCCGGCCGGCTGGCTGGGGCTCGTGGCGGCATCCCTGATCGCCGCCTACATGAGTACGATCGCCACGCACCTCAACTGGGGTTCCTCGTACCTCGTGCAGGACTTCTACGTGCGCTTCATCAATCCGAAGGCGTCACCGAAGAACCAGGTGCTGGTTGGACGCGTGTGCATGCTCGTCCTGCTCGTCGCATGCGCGGTAATGGCGCTCATCCTCGAGAACGCGAAGGGCGGGTTCGACCTCATTCTTCAGGTGGGCGCGGGTACAGGCCTCATTTACATCCTCCGCTGGTTCTGGCATCGGCTGAACGCCTGGAGCGAAATTTCCGCGATGATCATTTCGTTCGCGGTGGCGTGCTTCTTCCAGTGGGGCGCGCCCGCGTGCGGGCTTACCGGCTGGCTCGAGAGCGACTGGCGCGCGGAATGGCTGAACCTTTCGGCATGGAAGCTGATTCTGGGCGTCCTTGTGACGACGATCGGCTGGCTGGCCGTCACCTTCCTTACGCGGCCCGAGCCGAAAGCGGTGCTTGACGCGTTCGACGCGAAGATCAAGGCCGATCTGCGCGTGCTGCCGCGCGGCGTGCTCTGCATGGTGCTGGGCTGCCTTGCGGTGTGGAGCTGCCTGTTTGGCTGCGGCTACCTCATCTACGGGATCGGCGGCGTGGCGAACGGCGGCCTGATCGGCGGCGTCCTGCTCGTCGTCTCGGCGGCTGCCACCGCCGTGCTGATGAAGCTTGTGAGAAACTAGTTTTCAGGAGATTTTCTTCCATGCGGATATTGACAGGCATCCAGCCTTCCGGAAAACTGCACTGGGGCAACTACTTCGGCGCGATGAAGTCCATGTTCGACCTACAGGCGAAGGGCGAGGACATGTTCATGTTCATCGCGAACTTCCACGCGATGACGACGGTGCGCGACGGCGCCGCGCTGCGCGAGGCGACGCGCGAGGTGGCGCTTGACTACCTTGCATGCGGGCTTGACCCCGCGAAGACGATCGTCTACCGCCAGAGCGACGTGCCCGAGGTGCAGGAACTCGCGTGGTACCTCTCGTGCCTCACGCCGATGGGGCTTCTCGAACGGTGCCACAGCTACAAGGACAAGATGGCGCACGGCTTCGACGCCACGCACGGCCTCT
>CAMNLN010000399.1 GCA_946543025.1 uncultured Verrucomicrobiota bacterium | reverse complement strand
CTATTCAAGCGGGGCGCAGTTGACGCCATGGCGAACGAGCCAGTCCCTCTCGACGCCGGCGCGGCCCTTGAAGTCCGCGAAGCCGGGCTTGGCCTCTCCAAGCCAGAACACCTCGGCAAGCGCGAGCATGCGCGGCCAGACTTTCCAGGCGAGGTCATACTCGTTCCAGGTGTACTCGGTCCAGTTGTTCCCCTGTCCGCCGAGGATATGCGCCTTCGCGTCTTCCGGGACTCCCGCGCAGGGGTCGAACGAATAGCACCGTTCAAGAGTGACCCTGCCGCCGATATACTGGAACGGATCCCCGTTCAGACCCTGGCCGTAGTCGAGATAGCAGTAGCTGCACGGCGTCATGACGACATCGTGCCCGCGCGCCGCGGCCGCCGCGCCCGAGACGAGCTCATGCCCCGCCCCGCTGCGGCTCTCGCGCCAGCTCATGCCGATCGCGCTCTTCGGGATGTCGCCGAGGAGATACTCGTCCCAGCCAAGCGTGCGCTTGCCCCTGTCGGCGAGAAACTTCACGAAATGCCGCGTGATCCACGGCTGGAGCCCGTGGTGATCTCCGAGCCCCTCCGCCTTGATGCGCGCCTGACACTTGGGGCACGACTGCCAGCGAACCTGCGGGCACTCGTCGCCGCCGATGTGGATGACGTCTCCGGGGAACACCTTGCAGACCCAGTCGACCACGTTCTCCATGAACTTGATCGCCTCGTCGTTGCCGATGCAGAGGACGTCCTTCTCGATTCCCCACGCAAGGCGAGGTGTGCGCCCGGAGAGGTTCTCGGGGAAGCATGCGTACTGCGGGTACGCGGCGAGCGCCGCGTAGACATGGCCGGGAAGCTCGACCTCCGGAACTACCTGGATGTGGCGCTCTGCCGCATAGGCGACGATCTCGCGGAGGTCCGCCTCAGTGTAGTAGTACGGCCCGTACTTGACGCCGTTCATCTTGTCGGCGTCCTCCTTCGAGCCGGTGGTCGGCCAGGTGCCGTGCCGCGGGCTCGCGGGGCGAACCGCGCCGTACTTCACGAGTTCGGGATAGCCGGGAACGTCAAGACGCCAGCCCTGGTCCTCTGTGAGATGCCAGTGGAAGCGGTTGAGCTTGTAGCGCGCCATCAGGTCGAGAATCGACTTCACCGTCTCCTTGCCGAAGAAGTGGCGGCATTCGTCGAGGTGAACCCCGCGCCAGCTGTAGCGCGGCGAATCCTCGATCTCGACGATCGGAACCTTGACGCCGTCCTTCCCATCCTTCGAAGCCAGCTGCTTCAGCGTCTCAAGCGCGTAGAATCGGCCGGCGTCGTCGGAAGAGACGACCTTGATGCCGTCCTTTGTGACGGAAAGACGGTAGCCCTCCTTCGCGACCGAGGCGTCCGTCTCGTATTTCACAACCGCGCGGACGTCGCCCTTGCATTCGAAGATTCCATCGCCCTCCACGGCCTTGCGCGGCGCGGGCACGAGCTGCAGCGCTGCCGACGCGGATGCAGCCGCCAGCGCAGCCGCCACCATCAAACTTCCTCCTGTGAACTTTTTCATGATGCTATCCTTTCTTCTGGCTGTCGCAATCTCCATGCCGCGTATTATACCAAAATTGGCAGTTGCAAAAAACAGCCCCCGGTTCTCGCTTCCAAAACGGAACATATTCCGCTTTGGTAATACCAAAACGGAATATACTCCGCTTTGGCATTGACTGTGGCGTGATAAAAATGGTACAATGCCCGACATGGACACCAGACAATATCCGCGCCTCTACAAAACCATGGCGGATTCGCATCTCAAGTCCTACCGGCAAATGGTCTTTCTTTCCGGACCGAGGCAGGTGGGCAAGACGACTATCGGCGAATCTCTTGGAGATCTGTACCTCAGCTGGGACGATTCCGACGCCAGGCGAATCATCCAAGAGGGCCAGCGCGCCGTATTCGACAAATACGACCTCGGCATGGCGGCAGAACGGGACAAGACTGTCGTGTTCGATGAAATCCATAAATATTCCCGGTGGAAGCAATTTCTAAAGGGATTCTACGATCTCTACGGCAAGCAGCTTCGAATCGTTGCGACGGGCTCCGCGAGAATGGATGTTTACAAAAAAGGCGGCGACAGCATGATGGGGAGGTATTTCCCATACAGGATGCACCCGTTTTCCGTTGCGGAACTCCTTGACGTGTCTTTGCCCGGAGAGAAACTTGTCCGCGCCCCGCGCCGTCTTGAAGACGCGGAATGGAACGCGCTCGTCCGTTTTGGCGGATTCCCCGACCCGTTCTCGAAGCGCGACACGCGATTTTCGCGCAGATGGAATTCACTTCGGTTCGACCAGTTAACGACAACCGATATGCGGGACCTTACGAAGATCGACCAGCTGGACGTTCTCGCTTCGCTCGCCAGGATTCTCTCGCTGCGCTCCGGCGAACAACTCGTTTACAAAAACCTCGGCAGAGACGTCGGCGTTGACGAAAAGACGGCCAAGGCATGGATCAAGGCTCTCAAGCATCTCTACTTCGGCTTCGAGGTAAAACCCTGGTTCCGAAACGTCGAGAACTCGATACGCAAGATGCCGAAATGGTATCTCAGAGACTGGGCGAACGTATCGGACGAAGGAAAACGGGCGGAAACTTTCATCGCATGCCATCTGCTCAAAGCCGTCGAAGGCTGGACCGATCTTGGCTATGGAGACTTTGAACTCGGATATCTCCGCGACAAGACGAAACGCGAAGTTGACTTCATCGTCGTGAGAGACGGCGAACCATGGTTTCTCGTTGAAGCGAAAAAAAGCGATACGGGACTTTCCGGCAATCTTGACCACTTCCAGCGACAGACCGGTGCAAGACACGCCTTTCAGGTCGTAGTTGACACCGAATATGTTGACAGGGACTGCTTCTCCTACAACCAGCCTATCGTCGTACCAGCCCGCACATTCCTCAGTCAGCTGCTGTGAAATCCCATGCTTGAAACTACCGATACGCTTCTGAAAGGGCTTGCCGAGGGCAACCAAAACCGCTGGGCGCGGTTCTACCGCGACTATGCGCCGTTTCAAAATCGCCCAGAACACGGCCGTCGACCGGATGCGGAAAGCGAAAGGTCAGGAAGATAATCAACGACGTGCTGTCCGCGCTTGATGCGCTTCACCGCATTCGAGCCGAACTTATATGCCTGGCGACACAAGCGAAATTCCGGCCACGCAGGCCCGAATCACATAATACAAATCG
>CAMNLN010000398.1 GCA_946543025.1 uncultured Verrucomicrobiota bacterium | reverse complement strand
GAAGAAACTCGGCATCCTCCGCGTCAGCGCGAAGACGGAGCTCAAGGGCCTCGACATCACCGAACACGGACAGGACGCCTACGCCTCGTTCCAGTTCTTCAGCAATACCTAAATGTTTTAGACAGGATTGACAGGATTAACAGGATTATATGAAAGACTCTTGTGTCAATCCAAAACCTAAAATCATGTAAATCTTGTTAATCCTGTCTAGGAAAACAATTGAAAGGAACCATGAAAATGAAAGCAACCATAGCCATCCTGGCCGTCGCCGCGTCCTTCGCGGCGGCGGCAGAAGAGACGAACGAGGTCGAACGTGCAGAATCCTCCGCATTCTCCATCGAAGCCTCGGTCGACATCCTGAGCGACTATGTCTGGCGCGGCACGATCTGCAACGGCAATCCCGTCTGGCAGCCGAGCGCCACGCTTACCTACGAGTATGGCGACTTCGGCAAGGTCTCCGCCAACGTCTGGGCCAGCATGGACTTGACACACCGGCGCGGAACAATGAACGCAAGCCGTCATGCGTGTGGAATCCAGGAGCTTGACTACACGCTCGCCTACGCTAACTCGTTCGGCCCCGTAGACATTGAGATTGGGCACATCTGGTACTCGTTCCCATACGGAAACGGGCGCTCCACCGAAGAGCTCTACGGAACCGTAGCGTACAACAACCCGATCGTTACTCCCTCGTTCACGGCGTACTGGGACTACCTAGACACCGCCGGCAACGACGTCTCGGCCGTGTACGCGACGTTCGCGCTCTCGCACGAGTTCGAGGCAGCGGACAAGCTGACGGTCACGCCGTCGGCCGCCTTGAACTTCGCCAACCACGCCTACACCGGTTCGTCCGGCGGCACCGAGGCGACCGACTTGACGATCGGAGTCGCGGCGGCCTACGCCGTCACTGAATGGCTCTCGCTCGGCGCGCAGGTCAACTACACATGGACGCCCTCGCACACGCTGCGGCACGAGGGCTACATGGGCGAAGGCGAACACCAGATAGGCTGGGGCGGCGTCAACGCAACGCTCAAGTTCTAAACCCTTTGGCCTGCGGCGGCGGTTTTCGTATTTGCACCGCCCGCCGCAGGCCTCTTTTCAAGTGAAAGGACTTTACAAGATCTCAGCGGCAACGCCGCGGCTTCACCTAGGGGACGCCGCGGCGAATGCAGAGGAGATGACTCGGCTCGCCCGCAAGGCGGCCGAGTCTGGCGTTGCCGCAATCGTGTTCCCGGAACTCAGCGTCACCGGCTACACATGTGGCGACGTCTTTTTCCGCGGCGAATTTCTCGATGCAGCCGAAAAGGCGCTTGCCGACTTCGCGACTGCGACGGCGGGCCTTCCAATCGTCTCTATCGTCGGCTTCCCAGAAAAGTCAGGCCCCGCGATATACAATTCCGCGGCAGTCGTCTTCGCCGGAAAGGTGGTGGGCATCGTCCGCAAGCGCTGCCTCCCGACATACCGCGAATACTACGAGGCGCGGCAGTTCACGCCAGCGCCGCGCAACGAGCCGCCAAAGGTCTTCAAGGCGGGAGGGCTCAGCTTTTGCGTAGAGATATGCGAAGACCTCTGGGCAGCGGTGCCACCGAGCTCGCTCGCCGCCGCAAGCGGAGTAGACGTAGTTTTCAACCTTTCCGCCAGCACAGACTATCTCGGCAAATCCGCTCGCCGCCGCGAGATGGTGCGCCAGCAGAGCCAGCGCCTCGGCTGCGCCTATGCAATGGCATGCGCCGGCATCGGCGAGTCGAGCTCGGATGCCGTCTTCGGCGGAGACTCCATGATCGCGACAGCTGGACGCATCGCCGCGGACAGCGGACTCTTCGCCGGCGAGCCGTCAGTCGTCGATGCAGTAGTAGATATCGACGCCCTTCGCTATCGCAGGCGAAGTGCGACATCAATGGCGTCGGCAGAACCGGTCGCTGAAATCGTGGCGATTGACGCGAAACTCCCCGAGGCGGAGCCGAGCGAGATTTCACGCTCCCCCTTCCTAGACGAATTCGGGGAACCCGACTGGCACCGCGGCATTCTCGCGATCCAGGCGGCGGCGCTTGCGCGGCGCATGGATCGCGCGCATTCCGAAAAGCTCGTCGTCGGCGTCTCGGGCGGCGCGGATTCCGCGCTTGCGCTTCTTGGCGCGGCGGCGGCGCTCGATCGGCTCAAGCTCCCACGCACCAATCTCGTCGCCATCGTCATGCCGGGCTTCGGCTCGACAGGGCACACGCAAAGCACCGCCGCAGAACTTGGACGCGCCGTCGGGGCGACATGCCGCGTCGTCGACATCTGCGAATCGTGCAAGCGACATCTCGCGGACATCGGGCACGACGAAGCGACGCATGACATCGCCTACGAAAACGTCCAGGCGAGGATGCGCACGATGGTGCTAATGGACGCCGCCAACATGGAGCGCGCGCTCGTCGTCGGGACGGGCGACCTTTCAGAGATCGCGCTCGGATGGAACACATACAACGGCGACCACATGAGCATGTACCAGCTCAACTGCTCGGTGCCGAAGACAATGGTACTCGGTGCGCTCAAGCTTGTCGCGGAGGAGTCGGCAGAACCCCTTCGGTCGATTCTCAACGGAATCGCCAATGCGCCTATTACGCCCGAGCTCGTCCCTGGCGCGGCGGCGAACGACTCGGAGGCACGGCTCGGGCCTTACGAGCTCCACGACTTCTTCCTCTTTCATTATCTGGTGGACGGGGCTTCGGCGGACAAGTTGCGCGAATTGGCGCGGATTGCATTTGCCGGCGAACATTCGCGCGAAGAGGTCGATGGCACGCTCGCCAAGTTCATCAGACGTTTTCACGCGGCCCAGTATAAGCGCAACTGCGTCCCCGACGGCCCGAAAATCACGCTTTCCCTCTCCCCTCGCGCCGATTGGCGGATGCCAAGCGACATGTGATGCAGTTTTGGGCGTCCCGTGGCGAAGGCCACGGCCTGCCTCAAGCACGTCTCGGCGCTCATGCTCGCCGCCGTCGCGCTCATCCTCCTAATGCAGGTCAAGTTCCGCTAGGTGCATTACATGAATATGGCGTCGTAACCAATCGGCATTACAGGAATTGTAAAGAAATGGGCGGTAGGGTATGGCTCGGTCTCTTGGCATGGGTTGTGCTAGCTTGCATCCGATATGCAACGAATACACGATATCTACCGCCCGACAGAGGAACGTCGGAACGACTGGCGCGAGGTTGAACGCGCGCTTA
>CAMNLN010000397.1 GCA_946543025.1 uncultured Verrucomicrobiota bacterium | reverse complement strand
GAATAGGTGCCGTTCCAGGAATTGACCACGCGGCCAGAGGCCAGTCGGATCGGGGCGTCGATGTCCTCTGCGCGGGTGTTAAGCAGGCACACGAGCGTGGAACCGTCTTCACGCGGATGTTCTGTCACCACCAGGCGAGTGTCGTCTCGCGCGACAAGACGCTTGATTCCCGCCTCTTTTGCCGCGATTGCGTAGATGCGCCAGAGTTCGTTGGAGAAGTCGCCCTCCACGACGTTGGGCAGAAGCGTCATCACCTGCTTCTCCAAGTCGAAATTGACGGCGATCACGGTTCCCCTGCCGTACTTCTTGCGCGAAACGACCACATTGCCGGCGGTGTCGCGAGCCAGCACTTCGCAGCTGACCGGCGTTTGTATCACCGTGTAGGTGTCGCGTCCGTGCAGCTTGTGACCATTGAGCTCGAAGTCTATCGTGCGCGGCTCGCGCCACATCTGCTGTTCAAGGCCGGTGACGCGTTCCCATTCCGAATACCCCGCCGCGCCGCCACGGCTCACGACGACAGTGGCGCCCGCCTCGGCCTTGGCGAGCAACCGTTTCCAGGCACGATGGGTGTAAGTCTCCCACCCGGTTCCCGACGGCATGAAATACAGTTTCGCGTCAGGCAGTTCGCGCGTTTCCGCGCCGACCATGTCCAGATCGAATCCCGCCTGCTTCGCCAGCATGAGTGCGCCAAATGACGTCTGCCAGAAGTCCTCCTTCTCGGAGAGGACGCAGATGGCGTCGATCGTTCGCCTGGGCAGAGCCTTGAACGGCAGAGAATCCTTGAACGCCTTGAACGCCTTCAAGGCGATGGCCTGCGGCTTTGGGGTACGTGCCGCATCCGCTCTTAGCATTCCGAGTTCGCGTTCCATGGCGTTGTTCTCGAAGGGCGGATAGTCGAGGTGCATCTCCTCGAATGCGCACCACCAGAGGAATCCGTTCAGCCCGTGCATCCAGCTCGCGAACATCTCCTGCCGGTATCCTGCGGCGCAGATGCGGTCCGGCGAGACGGTGGGTCCGAAATTGCCGACCTCCTGCGGGAACGCGGGCTTGCCGCCTACTCCCTGGTAGAACAGGCATTGTCCAACCTGATGAAGCGCATTTCGGAAACCGTTGAAGGGGCCGCGGTTCGCATCCACGCGCCATGGCGCGGGGTAGGGATGGGGGGTGAGGACGTCAAGGAGTTCGCCCTGTATCTGGAGATTCCAGACGTCGTACATTGACGAACTCTGGCCATGCATCCCGGAGACGACCGGGCGAGAGGAATCCTCCATGCGGATCGCGGACGAGACCACGTTGAGCCAGTTCCACGCCTGTTGCGGGCTCGTGGCCTTGCCAAGGTTGTTGCATTCGTTGCCGAGATCCCATGCGACGATAGCCGGATGATGTCTCATGGCCCGCACGAAACCGCGCACGAAACGCCCCTGCCACATGAGCGCGTCGGGATCGGTAAGCAGATCCTTGCCCTCGAAGGCGCGCGGGAAGAAAAGCCTTCCGCTCATCCATCCCGTCACGAGGGAGACCATCAGCTTGATGTTGTTGCGCTTTGCCGTGTCGCAGAAGAACCTGAACCGTGCCATGGCGCCCGGATCCAGCCAGAGCGGATCGTACACGGGGCGATCCGTGGCTTCCTCGAGGCATTCGTGGGGCGTGCCGTTGCCGACCATGTTCCGCACGATCGGCTGGAACTCGCTCCATGTGGGGAACACGCGCATCACCTCCACGCCGATGGCGGACAGCGCGGCTAGATCCTTCTCGATCTCTTTCTCGCTCCAGTCCTGTGCCCGCCACATGCGTACGCCGGCCTTGGAGCCCCAGTAGTTGCATCCCACGAAGAACTCTCCGGGTCGGAATATGTCTTCGGCGGCGGATAGCGCCAATACGCCGATGGCCGCGATGGCCAGCATTTTCGTTTTCATCTTTTTTCCTTTCTGTGGATTGTCTTGAAGACGGCGGTTTGCCAGGGGGCGAGACGAAGCGCGAATGCGCCTTCCTTTTCGGCGCAACGCTTCCGCGCCAGATCGGCTCCCGCGACGAAATCGGGAACTCCGGCGTCAGCGTCACATCGGCTCTCGTGTCCGAGGCGTTTCTTACGGTGAACAGGCATTCGGCGGCGCTTG
Organism: uncultured Verrucomicrobiota bacterium; assembly: GCA_946543025.1. Taxonomy (GTDB): domain Bacteria; phylum Verrucomicrobiota; class Kiritimatiellia; order RFP12; family UBA1067; genus RUG572. The sequence continues at coordinate 1,088 of CAMNLN010000397.1, read as the reverse complement.
TCTCGCCGTAGCGCGCCGTCCCATCCGGGCAGAGGCGCGCTCGCCTTGGAAAATTCTGCTCCCACCGCTGCGTACCCTGCCAACGAAGCGAGCGCGACCACAATCGATCGTGCAGACATTCCTGGACTTCGCTATTTTACGACCAGAAGCGTACCCTTGATGTTGAGCCAGCACTCGAAGCAGCCGGGGTCGAGGCGTCCATCGCGCAGGCGAAGGTTGCCGGCGTAGTCCAGGTCCGTTGCCGCGAACATGCTCGCGTCTCCCATGCCGATTGCAGGCGATTCGGGGCGCAGGGCGTACTTGTGGACGCCGAGCATGGCGGCCTTCGTGTCGGCCACCAGCAGCTTTTCGGGTTCGACGATCTTGTTCCCGCCAAGATCGTGCCACGTGTCTCCCTTGCCAAGTTCATCGGTTGCCGTGGCGCCGAACACGCAGTTCGAAAGCGCAATGCCGGAATCGAGCGCCAGCATGTCGCCACGCTTGGAATCGTCTATCCGGTACTGCATGTCTATCAGTTTGTTGCCGCTGTTCCTGTTGTTGTAGAACACGCAGTTCTTGAAAGGCGTGGCAATGCCGTATTCCTGCTGATGGTTCAGCAGGCGGGGCATCCTGTTGCCGGCGAACGTGCAGTTCACGTAATCGCTGCCGGAGACGGAATACGTGCTGACAGGTCCCCAGCGGTAGATGATGGCGCGCAGCTGGTCTGGCGGCCTGCAGTCCTCGATCAGGCAGTTCGTGGCGACGTTGTGCCCGTAGAACACGCAATAGGCTCCCTTGTTTGTGAGCGTGTGGACGTGGCAGTCGACGAGCGAGCAGTTCAGGATGCATCCCAGGTCCAGGTCGCACTTCACGAGCCGCGATTCGGTCGCATCGCCGGACGGGGCGTTGGCGACGGGGGTGATCATGTTTCCAGGATCCCCGACGATGCCGAATCGCGAGTCCCATTTCCGATTGCCGACGAAACGGCATTCCACCGCGTGGCAGCCTCTGATCACGCTGCCGGCCTGCGGTACCTCGTTGCAGTAGAACAGCGTGTTCGTGACGTACGCGTTCCTTACGAGTCCGTCCTTCAGGCAGAAGTTGTTCGA
>CAMNLN010000396.1 GCA_946543025.1 uncultured Verrucomicrobiota bacterium | reverse complement strand
TATTTGCAGGCGTGCGCCACACTTTCGCGCTCAAAAAATGGGTAAACTCCAGCATGCAAAAAGAAAATTAGCACACCCCGCGCGTCGAGTTGCGGTAGAACGCCACCAATTCCTTGATCTCGTCGAACTGCTCCACGTCGTTCTCCACGCGCTCAAGCGCCTGGGAGCGATTGAGGCCGCTGTGGTAGATAAAGCGGAAGGCCTCCTTCAGCGCCTGGATCACCTCGCGCTTGAAGCCGCGCCGCGTGAGCCCCACCACATTCGGGCCGATCACGCGCATCGAGCCGTCCGTCATGTCGCTCAGCATGAACGGCGGCACGTCCTGGCGGATCTTCGACATGCCGCCCACCATCGCGTGCTTGCCGATCGTGCAGAACTGGTGCGACGCCGCGCACCCGCCGATGATCGCCCAGTCCTGGATGTGCACGTCGCCCGCCAGCTGCACGCTGTTGGAGCAGATCACGTGGTTGCCCAGGATCACCCCGTGCGCCGCGTGGCAGTACGCCATGAACAGGCAGTCGCTGCCGATGATCGTCTTCTCGCCGTCGGCCGTCCCCAGATGGACGGTGGCGAACTCTCGGATCACCGTGCGGTCGCCGATCTCCACGTAGCTCACCGAGCCGTCCTTGTACTTCAGGTCCTGCGTTTTCATGCCGATGCAGGCGTATGGGAATATCTGGCAATTCTCGCCGATGGTCGTGTGTCCGCGCAGGATCGCGCCCTGCTGCACCACGGTTCCCGCGCCGATCTTGACGTCGCCTTCCACCGTCGCGTACGGCCCGATCTCGACGCCCTCGCCGAGCTGCGCCCTCTTGTCCACGATCGCCGTGGGATGAATCGTTGTCGCCATATCGAAATCCTTCCTGCCCGCGCCATGCGGGCTTGGGCACGATTATACCAAAAAGCGTCGCCCTACGAACCTGAAATCTCCGGCGCGAGGCGGCGAACGAGACGGGACGCCACCCAGAGCACGACCGCGAGGACGAGAAATTCCCGACACGGCGTCACAAGCATGAAGCCGACCTGCAGGTACAGAAGCGCGCCGACCGTCTGCCCGACCGCGCGCCGCCGATCCGCCGCCGTGTGCGCGCCGCCGAGCGGCGTTACCGCCACGCACCATGCAAGAAACGCGAAGGAGCTGCCGACGGCCGGCAAGAGCAACGCGCGCGGATCGGGCATGAACGCGCACGCGCCGAGCGGCACGAACGTCGCAAGCCCCCACGCGAACCGCCACCCGGCCAATCCATCCGAATCGCGCTCCTCGCCTTCGGAGAGCTTCGTCACGGCGACAATATAGAGCGTCCATCCGACGGCGAGGCACGCCAGGGCGCCAATCGCATTCCAGTCGCACGCGGGCCGCCACACGGCGAACGCGCCGCAAACGACGCTCAAGCCGCGGCACAAGCCCATCAGCCACTTGCTTTTCGTGCGGTTGTAGGTAAAAATCACGCCCACAAGCGCAAGCGCCGCGCCCCACCACGCCGGCGGCAGCCGCGCGCACGCGCCCACGACACCCGCCACGACGAGGCAGAGCGCGCGCGCCGTCCACGCTGCGCGCGGCGAAATGTCGCCGCGCGCGAGCGGACGTTCCGGCCCGTCGGCGGACGCGCCGACGATATCGTTGTCCGTCAAGCCGAACATGTAGAGGCCGAGCGCCGCCGCGCCGGCCGCGACCGTCTGCGCGAACCCCTCCCCACCGAACGAAAGGAAGAACGCCGCCCCGACGAGCGCGTCGCCGGGCGCGGTCGGCAGGTTGGGAAGCCGGAAGAACTGGAGCCAAGGCCTGATTTTCACGCGGCCATTATACCACACGTGGCCGACGCGCCGCCACAACGGCTCATCCCTTGCCGAAAAGGTTGACGCAGAATGCCGCGACGGCAAGATAGGCCATCGACACGCGCGACCACAGGCAGCCGCCGGCGGCCCGCCACGAGACCTCCGTCGTGCAGACGATCCACGCGATCACGCCCGCGACATTGAACAGCCAGATCAGCACGTAGGAAAAAAGATACCCGTACTCCTGCACGTCGGGCTGGACCTGCATCAGCGAACGAATGGTAAAGCAGACATGGAAGCACCAGGTGAACCCGATCGCGAACAGCCACGCGCACGGCCACGGCAGGGGCGAGACGAAACAGCGCGTCACGAGCGCCGTCACGACAACCACGATCGTCCAGAACGGGAAGAAGTACGGCGCAAGCGTGATCCAGACGTTCGACTTCGAAAGCAAGACCGAGCCGCCCGACACGCCGACCTTCAGGTTGGAGACGCGCGCACCGAACGCCAGCCCCCATAGCGCATGCGTCAGCTCGTGCCCCAGCACGTAGAGACGAACGGGGGCGGGCAGCACGACCCAGACGACCAGAAACGCGACCAAGCCCCCCGTCGCAGACAACATCTCCGCCGAAAAGAGAGTCTCTTTTGCCACAGGGACCAGCAGAAAAACATCCACGAACGCCCGCGAAACGCCCCACGCGGACGGCAGGAGGGCTATCGCCAGCAGAAAACAGAAGAAACGGCGCATCTCACTCGTCGAAGATGAACACCAGCTCGCCCGGATAGACGCGGCGGTTCTGCCGCGCCAGCGACTCGACGAACTCCCGGTCCGTGTTGAAGCGGCGCTGCTTCTCGCGGATGGCGGCGATCTCCGCCTGCTTTTCCGCAATCTGGCGCTCGATGCGCGCATGTTCGGCGCGCAATCCTTGCGCCTGACGGTACTTCGGGCAGGAAATCATCACGCCCGTCACGACGATGCTGATGAACGCCACGATGAACAGCAGCAGAAACAATCTGTCGAGAAGCTTGTCCATCTCAGCCGGCCGTTCCCTTCACGATCGTGCTGCAGGCCTTGATGACGCCCGCCACGTTGGCGAGGTCGCTCGGAATGATCATCGTGTTGTTCGTCTTCGCGAGGTTGCCGAACTGCGTGAGGTACTGCTGCGCCAGCTGCATGTTCACGGACTGGATGCCGCCTTCGCCGTTGATGGCTTGCGCCACCTTCTCGATGCCGGCCGCCTGCGCCTCGGCCACGAGGAGGATTTCCTTCGCGCGGCCCTCCGCCTCGTTGATGCGCCGCGCGCGTTCGCCCTCGGAAAGCGCGATCGCCTGCTGGCGCTCGCCCTCGGCGCGGTTGATCTTGGCCTGGCGCTCGCCCTCGGACTCCGCGATCATCGCGCGCTTCTCGCGCTCGGCGCGCATCTGCTTCTCCATCG
>CAMNLN010000395.1 GCA_946543025.1 uncultured Verrucomicrobiota bacterium | reverse complement strand
GTGCTGGAGGCCGGCACGTACGCGCCTACGGGCATGGGATGGCAGGATCCCTGGATCGTTGCGGTGCAGGATCCCGAGACGGTTTCCCGTCTCGTGCAGATGAACGCGAAGGTGATGGGCACGACGGGCAACCCCTATTATGGCGCGCCGACCATCGTTCTGGTATTCGCGTCGCCGACCGAGAAGGTCTCGTTCAGCGTCTGCGACGGCGCGCTCGTCCTCGGCAACATGATGATCGCCGCGCACGCAATCGGGCTCGGATCGTGCTGGATCAACCGCGAGCGCGAGATGTTCGAGACGGACGAGGGAAAGGCTCTGATGAAGGAGTTCGGCCTGCCGGAGGGCCTGATCGGCATCGGCGCGCTCGCGCTCGGCTACGCCGCGAATCCGCTCCCGCCCGCCAAGCCGCGCAAGGCGGACTACTACCGTATCGTGAAATAATGAAAACACTGTGCGGAACGATTCTCGCGGCGGCGGTCGCGTCGTGCGCGGCGGCAGGACAGGCTGTTGCTGTCAAGGTCGCTGACGCGATGAAGCAGACGCCGCTTCGCGACGTGCGCCTGAAAGGCTACCCCGGCGCGAAGCTTGACGACCTCGTGCGCGAACGCGTCAGCGGGGAATTCGCCCGTCGCAACGTCTTCGCGGAGGCGCGGCGGGCGTTCAGGGAACGCGACGACGACGAAAGGGGACACGGGGGGCTGTGGCGCGGCGAGTTCTGGGGCAAGCAGATGATCGGCGTTGCCCGCGTGGCGGACTACCTCCGCGATCCGTCGCTGCTCGCCTTCGTGCGCGAGGAGTGCCGCCGCATGATGGAATTGCAGGATGCGGACGGCTATCTCGGCTCGTATGCCGACAAGGAGCTGGTGGCGATAACCGACCGTGACGCGACGCGGCGCATCTACGGCTGGATGCCGGTCTGGAACATCTGGAACCGCAAGTATGCGATGTGGGGAATGCTCATGGCGTACAAGGCGACGGGCGACCGCGCGATCCTGGATTCCGTCGAACGACAGATGACGCAACTGATCGACATGATGCACAGGAAGGGCTTGCGCCTGCACGACACGGGCGCAGGCGAGATGAACGGCTTGCCGTCGATGTCGATCCTCAAGCCGCTCGTCATGCTCTACGAGGAGACCGGTACGCGCAAGTACCTCGACTACGCCGCCGAGATGCTGCCTGACTGGGATCGCGACGACGGGCTTTGTCCGAACTTTTTCCGCAACGCCTTCGGCGGCAAGCCGCTCAACGAATGGTACCCTGAACCGGGACAGTGGGCAAAGACATACGAGTTCCTGAGTTGCGTGGACGGACTTGTGGAGTACTATCGGGCAACGGGCGATCGCCGCTGCCTCGATACGGCCGCCGCGATACGCGACAACCTCGTCGCCAGCGACCTCAACCCGTTCGGCGCGGTCGGGTTCGGGGACAAGCTGATCGGTGCGCCGAAATACTGCAACGCCCTCAACGAGGCGTGCGACGTGATACACTGGATCAGACTGAACGTGGACCTGTTCCTCGTCACGGGCGACAAGAAGTACATGGACTCCGTGGAGCTCGCGTACCTGAACGCCTATCTTGCCTCTATCTGGCGCGGCGGGGCGTGGGGGCCGTTCTTCCTGCGCGGGCACGCTCGGCACACCGACCAGAAGCAGTGCGGCTACGCCTACAACCATTGTTGCGTCAACAACCTGCCGCGTACCTTCATGGACGTCGCCTCCGTCGCCGTGACGCGCGACAGGGACGGGACGTTCCACGTGAACCTCTATCAGGACGCGAAGGCGACGCTGGACGGAGTGACGTTCGAGATATCCGGAAACTATCCGGTAGGCAGCAACGTGACGGTCAAGGTGTCCAGTCCGGTCAAAGTGGCGTTCCGCCGGCCGGAATGGTGCCCGAAGATGAACGTCGCGCGCCTTGATGGCAGCTACGTGCTGGCGTTCGACATGAACCCGCGCATCGTGGACAGGCTGAAGACCGTGCCGGATCTGAACAGGAAGGACGCGAAGATCTGGGCGTACAGCCGCTATCCCGACTTGGGCAACGGACCGACGTCCGATCTCCCCGCAAGCTACCGCACCACGCCTGCGGCGGAGGTGATGTGGGGGCCGCTCGTGCTGGCGAAATCGCGGCTCGTCGGTACGCCCAAGAGCGAGGTGTTCGAGCCATTCACCATCAACGGCAAGGGCTACTCCGTGCGGGCGACCTCATGCACGGGGGACGGCATGACATGGGGACTGTGGGACATCGAGCTGTCCAAACCCGGAGGCCGAACCGTACGCGTCAAGGCCTGCGACTTCGCGAGCGGCACGGACGTGCCGTGCGGCAGGGGAGGCGACCTGTTCTCAATATGGTTTTAGCCTGATGGCAAAACAAGAGAATACGGTTCAAAACGCTTTTCGTGAACGAGCTTGTGTGCCTTGCACTTTGAAAACCATGAAAAATAGCACTTTGCATTTTTTATGGCATGAAAAGTTGTAGGATTGCAATTTTTCTGTCCAAATATTTTTGCGTCGTTGTTACGATCAATGTGATAGAATGTTTTCATCCAACCCTTGGGAAAGGAGGTTGAAATGGCAAAGAAAACGAAAGTGAAGGCAGGAAGGACGGCGCGTTGCCTTTTCGCCCTGGCGGTGGCGGCGGTGACGGCCACGACGTCGGCGCGCACCGTATATGACGCGGGCAAGGCCCTGCGGCAGAACTGCGAGAGCGGTTCCTACGCCAACCCCTACACGGATACGAACGGGGGTATCTGGTCCTACTATTTTGCCTCCTCGCTCACGCCGTTTTCGGGGACTGCGTTCGAGGCCGTTTCGGCAGTCACGAACGACAAGCTGGTCGGCTGGAAAAACTTGGACCACCAGCATCTCAAGGTGAACGTGACGGGGCAGATACTGGACGACCCATCGCTTATCGAGGCCGGCGAACCGCTCGAAGTGGATGAAATGTATTTCCACCCGGAACGGGATCTTTATACCGTGCTGCGCTTCACCGTGCCGGAGGACGGATGGTATTCGGCATTCGCCTCGTTGCATGACGTCAACCTGGAGGCTTCGCCGAAGTCGACCTCGGGCGTTGACGTGCATGTCACTCTCGGCTCGGAGTCGGCGGGCGACGCCAATCTGGTGTCTGCGCTTGTCACGCTGGAAAACTGCGACTCGGCGTGGGGGGCTGCAAACCGTACCCAGCGATTCGACTACCAGATGCCGGTGCGTT
>CAMNLN010000394.1 GCA_946543025.1 uncultured Verrucomicrobiota bacterium | reverse complement strand
AGCGCAAGTCATATCAAGGAAATCGCGAAGAAGGCCGGGGCCGACATGTGCGGCATCGCGCCGATCGAGCGCATGAAGAACGCGCCGCCGGAGATGAACCCCGGCCTGTTGTGGCCGAACGTGAAGTCGATCGTCGGCTTCGTGTTCCGCATCCCGCGCGGCGTGCAGCGCGGCATCGAGGAGGGGACGCAGTTCTACCAGTACCCGTCGATGGCCTACGGCGGCATCAACGAGATCCTCGCGCCGGCGACGCTCTACCATGTGGGCAAGGCGATCGAGGACGCGGGCTACGAAGCGTTCGTCTACCGCAACACGGGCGCGCGCGGCTGCGTGAGCGACATGGACGGTTCCGTGGGCGCGACGCTTTCGCCGGAGGAGCAGATCGAGGTGAACGAGAACGCGAAGAACTCGACGGCGCACCACCGCTCCGTGGAGTTCACGCGCGCGACGCGTCCCGGCGAGAACGTGCCGCCCGACCTCCAGTTCCAGTTCCGCATCTGCGCGGTGGCGTGCGGTCTCGGCGAGATCGGCTGGTCGAAGATGCTCCTCACGCCGCAGTACGGTCCGCTCCAGCGCGTGGCGTTCCTCTTCACGGACGCGGAGTTCGACGAGTATGACGAGATCTACCACGGCAAGCCGCTCTGCCGCAAGTGCGGCGCGTGCGTGCGCGAGTGCCCCGGACACTGCATCCCGCCAATCAAGGGCGGCAAGAAATGCACCGCCGCCATCGGCGACTACGTGATGGAGTGGGGCGACATCGACATGTGGAAGTGCTACGCCTTCTACACGCACGCCGGGCGCTACTTCAACCCGTTCGTGCCGAAGGAGGTGTGGGACGAGAACAAGGACGGCGCGCTCGACCTGATGGAGGGCAAGGCGGAGGCGAGCGAGCACGAGATCATGAAGGTGTACACGGCCCTGCAGAAGTACTTCCCCACGTGGGTGGGCTACAACATGGCGAAGTGTGGCGGTTGCATCCGCGCGTGCGTCTCGATGCTCGAGAAGCCCGGCGGCTGCATGCACGGCCGGTTCAAGAACCCGCTCAGGACAAGGCCAAAGGCCTGGAAGATGGACAGGTGAACGCCATGCTGACACGAGAGACGATTGAATCGGCGGCGCGGGAGCTGGGCGCGGCCATGTTCGGCGTGGGGGACCTCTCGCTCTTCGAGGGCGAAGACCCGCGGCGCGATCCGAAGATGATCTGCCCGAAGGCTCACTGCATCGTCGGCTTCGGCATCCCCGTGCCGAGGGGCCTGTACAAGACGATGAAGGAAGGCACGCAGTTCTACACCTACACGACGGTGGGCGTGAAGGCCATCGACGAGGAATATTTCGAGATATTCCTCTTCAAGATGGCATCCATCATCGAGGACGCGGGCTACGACGCGTGCCTGCAGCGGACGACGCCGAACCTGCGCGTGCAGGGCGACAAGTCCGCCAACCCCGAGACGATCGGCGTCTACGAGTTGAAGTACGCCTCGCCCGTGGAGCCGGGCAAGCCGCCGCCCGACATCATGATCGACTTCGGCAAGGCGGCGCGCGCGTGCGGCATCGGCATGCCCGGCCGCGACGGGAAGGTGATCAACCGCGCGTACGGCCCGTTCATGCGCTACGCCTTCATCGTCACCGACGCGCCGCTCGCCACGAATCCGCCGTTCGCGGACGACCTCTGTGCCGGCTGCGACGCCTGCGTCAAGGCGTGCGACGCGGGCTGCATCGATCCCGAAAAAGGGCTCGACACGTGGAAGTGCTGGGAACACTACAACAAGGCGCGCGGCTACGACTTGCCGCGCACGCAGTGGGGCTACCAGGCGTGCCTCTGCGGCAAGAAGTGCGACGTCGCCTGCTGGGAACATCTCACGGGGAAGACGCTATGAAGAAAGAGCTTTTCGAGTTGGCGAAAACATGCGGGGCTGATCTGATGGGCGTGGCGCCGGCGGCGCGTTTCGCACCGGACCATAAGATCTTCCGCATCTACCCGCAGGTGAAGAGCGTGATCGGGTTCGTGTTCCGCTGCCTGCGCGGAAGCTACCGGGGCACGGAGGAAGGCACCACGTATTACCAGTACACGACGATGTCCGTGGAGAACATGGAGGAGACCGTGATGCCCGTGGCGCTCGTGCGCCTCGCGAACCTGCTGGAAGCGCACGGCTGCACGGCGGTGCCGCAGCGCCGCCACCAGACGATCATGGAGTCGAAAGACGGCATGAACCCGGAGGTCGCCTACGACGCGATCACGCGCGGCCGCGTGGAGGAGCCGCAGTTCGACTTCGTCGACGCGGCTGTCCGGTGCGGCCTCGGCGAGAAGGGGTTCCACGGGGCGCTCCTCACGGACGCGTTCGGCCCGTTCCAGCGCCTCTGCTTCATCCTCACGGACGCCGAGCTGCCGCCGGATCCGGTGATCGAGCCGCATCTCTGCGACCGGTGCGGCGAATGCGCGAAAGGGTGCCCCGGCAAGTGCGTGGGCGCGGACGGCACGATCGACGACTGGCGCTGCGCCGCCTACTACAACGGCGCGAACGGGCAGAAGAACCCGTTCATGCCGCCGAACGCGTTTCCCGACTTCCCCGATCGGCTGAAGATCATCGCCGGAGAGGCCGAGGTGACGCCCGAGAAGGCGCGGAAGATCATGGACGAGATCTACTTCTACCCGCCCGCGCAGCACGCCTACCAGTGCTCCATCTGCGGACGCGCCTGCGACGTGGCCTGCTACTGCCATCTTGAGGAGAAGGGCGTCCTTACGAAGAAGTTCAAGACGCCGTTCCGATTCCGTCCGGAATGGAAGTTCCCGCTTTCCGACTTCAAGTAGATTCTGCTGTGTAACCTTTCAGGGCCGTACGTGTAGTCTGGGCGATAGCTATGGAGCAACGCGCAAGGAGACAATCATGGGAATCGACCCGAGCCTGTTGACGCAGTTTACGCGGTTTCAGACCTTTGCCCTTTCGAACAAGGACAACGCGATTGCCGCGCGTGCTGGGGACGGCGGGCTGGACATCCAGCCGAAGAAGACGATCGACTTCATTGGAAATATCGGGCGAACCCCCGCCAGCAAGGCACAGAACAGGTATGTCCGGTATCTCTTCAACGATACGATCAAGGGAATGTTCAACGTCTCTGACATGAGAGACCTGCCCGAACCGGTTCTTGCCGCGATGAAACATGAAGACACCACGACGGGAAAGCCGCTCACGGCGCAACGCATCAGGGCTGTTGTAACCGTCGTGCA
>CAMNLN010000393.1 GCA_946543025.1 uncultured Verrucomicrobiota bacterium | reverse complement strand
GTCTCTCTGGCGGAGCACGGGGAAATAGGCTATAATGTCGCTCGTCAAGGGTCAAGGAAGGAGCGACGATGAAGAATTTGATGGGAATCGCGATGGCCGCGCTGTTCGCCGGCCTGGCGAGCGCGGCGGGAGCGGGCGAGTCACTGCTCGTGTTGAAGGGGTCTGACGCCACGCTGGCGTTCGATGCGCACGGACGGGCGTCGTCCCTGAAGGAGAACGCCACCGGACGCGAGCTGCTGAAGGAGCCTCAGCCGATGGTGACCGTGATCCGCGCCGACGGGAAGTCCGCCGTGCCGTCCGCTGCGACGGTGCAGGACGGCCGGCTCGTCTACTCGTTCGGCCCGTCCGGAGGCGAGGCGGCGATTTCCGTGACGCCGTTCGAGGGCGGCTGGACGTTCACGGTGGATTCGTTTACCGTGCCGGACGTGCAGACGCTTCTTCTCTGCCAGCTGCATGCGGTGTGCGCGAAATGGAACGGCGCGTTCGCGAACATGGCGAGCGACGAGGCGAGCGGCGTGGTTCTGCGCGCGTACGACCTGCCGATGGCAATGTTCGTGGGCGGCGGACGCCTGCGCGTTCAGGTGTCGGCGGACGACGTGGCGCCTGCGGCGCGGCGGAAGCGCGCGGACATGCCGTTTGCGGGCTGGCGGTTCGGTCTGTCCGCCGGGCCGCGCGCGCGTCTCGTACCGATGCTGCGCGCGATGGCCGTGGCGGCGGACGTGCCGTATTCGACGCTGGGCGGCCCCTGGTCGCTCGGCGCGGAAGAGACGCGCGGCTCCTATCTTTTCGCCGACCTTGCGCATGCGGCGACGGACGACTGGATCGACCTCGCGCGGCGCGGCGGATTCTCCACCATCCACCTGCACGGCTGGTGGAACGTTCTGGGCCACTATCCGTTCCGTCCCGCCTACTTCCCGAAGGGGATGGAGGACTTCGCCGACGCGACGCGGCGCATCCACGCCGCCGGGCTGCGCGTGGGCATGCACACGCTCACGGCGTGCATCAGCCCGCGCGACGCCTGGGTGACGCCCGAATGCTCGACAAACCTGCTCGCGTGGCATTCCTACACGCTCGCCCGTCCGCTCGCGCCGGACGCGAAGGAGATCGTTGTGAACGAAAAGCCCGGTCCGAAGCACGACCTCGTCTTCACCTACTCCGGCAACGGCAACGCGATCCGTATCGGCACGGAGATCGTCCAGTACACGGGAATCGGCACGAACGCGCCGTGGACGTTCACGGGCTGTACGCGCGGCGCGTTCGGCACACGCCCGCAGGCTCATGCCGCCGGCGACCGCGCCGACTACCTGCAGCAGCGCTACATCGCGTTCTATCCCGATCCCGACTCGCCCCTTGCAGACGAGCTGGCCGAGGCGATCGGCCGCGTCTATCGGGGCGGCGACGTAGACGCGTTCTACTTCGACGGTTCCGAAGGTATGATGAGCCGCTACGGCATCGACGCGATGCGGCGAAAGATATTCACGCGCCTCGCCACGAACACGCTCGCCGAGGCGAGTTGCCACGGCGCGCACAGCTGGTGGTACCACTCGCGCATCGGCGCGTGGGACCATTCGCGCTGGGCCGCGAAGCGCTTCCACGACCGTCACGTCGCCTCCACGATCCCCTGTCGCGAGAGCGATCTTCTTGCGCCGCAGATGGGCTGGTGGGCGCCGCGCCGGCCAGATGCCGCCGCGCGCGGGCATTTTCTCGACGAGATGGAGTATTTCGCCGCCAAGAACGCAGGCCACGACGCCGCCATGTCGATCCAGGGCGTCAACGTCTCGTACGCGCCGCTGCCTACCTACGTCGAGAGTCAGCTGACGGTGATGGGGTGGTACGAGCGGTTCCGGATGGCGCGCGCGTTCGCGGATGGGGTGCCGGCGCGCCTCGCCGAGCCGGGGGCCGAGTTCCGCCTGCGGCAGGGGACGGACGGCGCGTGGGGCCTGACGCCGGCGCGGGAATTCGCGCACCGCGTCTCAGGCGTCGGAAACGGGACGGAGGCATGGCGTTTCGAGGCGAAGGAGGCGCGCCGCGCCGCGCTACGCGTGGAGGCGCTTTGGTGCACGGATGCGTCCAAGCCGGCGAAGACGCTTCTGGACGCGTCTGACGCCGCGCCGCTGGAGACCGCCGCCGCCGGAGGCGTCGTGATCGCGGCCGGGCGCGCGAAGGACGCGGCGCGCGGCGACGTGGTGACGCTCGTGGCGACGAACCGGATGGCCGCGCGACGTGGCGCGTGGGCGCGCGCCACGCGCGCGTTCGGTTTCCCATACCTCGACCTTTCGGGATGCGGGGCGTTCGGCGTATGGGTGAAAGGCGACGGGAAAGGCGCGCTCCTCAACGTGCAGGTGGAGTCGGCGCGCGAATACATCCCCGCGCGGTCCGACCACTACGTGCGCGTGGACTTCACGGGTTGGCGCTACGTGGAGCTGCTCGCCCGCGAACGAGACGTGGGGGAAATGCACAATTTCGTCTGGCCCTACGCGGGCAGCTACTTCCTCTACCGGAACTCGCTGGACATGAAGCACGTCTCGGCCGTCCATCTTTTTTTGAACGAAGTGCCGGCGAACGGGACCACGGAGATCGCGGTCGCAACCGTCCGCGCCCTGCCGGTGAAGAAGACGACGCTCGAGAAGCCTGTCGTCACGCTTAACGGCGTCCCGCACGCGGTGCCGTTCGCACTTGCTTCGGGCGACTTCGCCGAATGGGACGGCGGCGCGTGGGAACACCGTGCGCCCGACGGCGAGCTGTTGGGGCGCGTGACGGACGCCCGGCCGGTGAAGGTGAACGCCGGCGCGAACACGGCGGCGTTCGCCGCGACCGCGACGGACGGAATGGCTCGCGCGGAGGTGACCTTCTTTTCACTTGGCGAGGCGTTTCCCGCGTTGCGGACAGACCTTTCTGCGGACCAGCGCCGTCAGCTCGCCTACGAGGCGATGGAGCCGCTCACATACTGTCCGGCCAAGGGACTGGCGTCCTTGCCGCCATTGAAGATGCGGCCGGGCGAGCGGGCGGACGTGTCGGTTGAGCTGTGGGGGCCGATCGCGCGACCGACGCTGACGATCGGCAGCGAGGCGCGGACATTCCCCGCAGACGTGGCGAAGGGGGCGCGGCTGCAGTGCCGCGACGGGCGAAGCTGGCGCGTCCTGGACGCGCAACGCAAAGAGGTCGCGTCTGGCATGCTGGAAAAGCCGCTGCCAGCGTTCGGCGGCGTCCTGCCGATCGCGCTCGCGTGCGAGCGGCCCGATG
>CAMNLN010000392.1 GCA_946543025.1 uncultured Verrucomicrobiota bacterium | reverse complement strand
TCTACGGCCTTGTAATGGGCTGCATGGTCTGCTCGGACATCGGCTGGATCCCGCCTATCCTCGCAGCGGTTCTGCCGCATCTCGTGTTCCTCGCCGTCGGCATCTACCTTTTCCGCCGCCAGCGCTGAGCTGAGCAGACAGGCTTGACAGTTTTGTCTCACAAGTGGTACAATGCCGAAACGGTAAAAGTACATTTGTAGTTTTGTCGAGTGTTGGGGGCTGGACATATGAGGAAACGCTGCATTCTTGTGGTACTGTCGCTTGCGTTCGCGGCGACGGCAGATGCCGCGTTGCCGCGTCCGCAGAGCGCTGAATTCGCAAAGGGAGCCGTGCTGACGGTAGACGGCTACGCAGGGCAGTCGACGCTTGAGAACTTTCCCGTCCTCGTGCGCATCGCGGAGCGCGACGAGACGGCCGGCACCGGCATCGGCGGCTTCTTCTATAGAGACGTGAAGAACGCGGCGGCAACCGATCTCGCCGACATCGACATCGGCTTCACCGACATGCAGGGCAACGGTCTCGCCTACGAGATCGACACGTGGGACGCGTTCGGCGAGTCGCTCGTCTGGGTGCGGCTGCCGGAGATGACGAACGGGACGCAGTTCGCGATGTTCTGGGGTTCCGGGTCGTCTGGCAAGGCCATGAACGCGGAAAATCCGTGGAGCGCAGACTACGCCGGAGTCTGGCATCTCGGCGAAGCGGGAGCGGGCGGAACTTCCGCGAACTCGACTGCGAACGGCTCGGCGCTTGACGGCGCAAACACGCCGACTACGCTCGGCGTCGCCGGAAAGGTAGGCGGCGGACGGCAGATTTCCGATTCGTCCGATGCAAAGAACAAGATTGGCGGCATCTATGTCGATGGCTCGCAAGACTGCACGAAGTTCAACGGCGTATTCACGATCTCCGGCTGGTTCTGGCACAAGAACCAGGACTACTACTACGACCACCTGTTCTACAAGCGTGATGCGTCAGGTTCCACTAACGGCTGCATCGCCATCGAGATGCGGAATGCCAAGGACGCGCTTGACCTACGCGGCGGCAACAACGGCAATGACGACGCCAACAGCGTTTCCGTCTCCACGCTCAAGAACACGTGGTCATATCTCGTGTTCGTGTTCGACGGGAGCTCGGCCAGCGTCTATCAGGACGGCGCACTAATTGGCGGCGCGGGTTCGCACTTCAGCAAGGCTACCGACAACGACATGTACTGGGTTTTCGGCAACGACACGGACGGATACAACGGAGCTGAAGGCGACAGAAGCTGGAAGGGAGTCATCGACGAAGTGCGGCTGCGCGGCGTCGCGACTTCAGACGACTGGCAGAAGGCCGAATACGATTCGATGGCGAATGCCGCGTTCCTTGAGTACGGCGCGGCCCAGCTTACCGGTGCGCCGAACCTTGCGACGCCGACGGCTGCGAGAAACGCGGACGGATCGTTTACCGTGTCTGTCGTCGTGTCTGATGTCGACGCTGTCGCCATTTCGTGCGTCATCGGCGCAAACGCATTCCCAATGACCAGTGCGGACGCTTCGCTGCCGAAGACGTATTCGGGGATTATTTCACGTCTTGCGGACGACACGACCTACACGTACACGGTTGTCGCGGAATCCGCAGACAGGCTGACGTCTTCCGCTTCCGGCGCCACGGCGCTCTACACCGGCGATCTCTCTGTCTCGAAGGTGTCCGACGCGAACGAGGCCGGGCTTGTGCCGGGGGCGTTCCGCATCACGCGCGCCGACACCGCGAACGATCTCGTCGTGGCGTTCACGCTCGACGGCACCGCCGCCGAAGGGCAGACCTACGAATCCGTTCCGCATGTCGTGACGATTCCCGACGGCGCGGCTTCGGTTGACATC
Source organism: uncultured Verrucomicrobiota bacterium (assembly GCA_946543025.1). GTDB lineage: Bacteria > Verrucomicrobiota > Kiritimatiellia > RFP12 > UBA1067 > RUG572. Next base: position 1,389 of record CAMNLN010000392.1, on the reverse strand, counting down.
GCGGTCGTGCCGCTTCTCGACAGCGCCGTGACCGCCGACGCGACGGTGACGCTTACGCTCGCGTCCGGACTCTACGGGATTTCGTCTTCGGCGGGCTCTGCGACGCTGACGATCGTCAACGGCGCGGTCAATGCATGGAAGGCGGCCGCCGATGGCCTCGCCTCGGTTGACGCCAACTGGTCGCTCGGCCACGCGCCGCACTCCGACGAGCATGTCGTCTTCGACGGACAGCTCTCGAACGCCGCCTGTGAATGGGACGCCGCCGCCTCGCACACGGTCGCGTCCTGGACGCAGTTCTCCACCTTTACCGGCACAAACACGCTGTGCACGACATTCCCCGGGAAGGGCGATTTCGAGTGCCTGACCGTCACGGGCGCGATGGTCGTCGACGGAGGCTCCCTCACACATCCGCAGTCGCGCACAATGGCGACCTATCACGATGCGAACTGGGACTGGCTGGGCGATCTGAAGGCCAACGAGACCTACCGCATCTGCATCTCGGCCGGCTCGCTGCACGTCGGCGCGGGCGGCGTGATTGACGCGCGCGGCAAGGGCTACTATGTGACCGTCAATGGCTCGCGTGTTCCCGGCTGCTCCCACGGCGGCCGGATGAACGCGGACTCCCCGCCCTGCTACGGCGACCCGCGCGAACCGGTTCACATCGGCATGCCATTCCACGCCAACGCCTCCAATAAGGCGAACGGCAAGGGGGGCGGCGCGATTTATATTGAAGTGTCCGGCGCGGCCGTGGTTGATGGAACGATTCGTTCAGATGCCTGGGATGCCAGTTCCGGTTTCACCAAAAATGGCGATTACGGCGGCGCTTTGGGCGCGGGGGGGTCGGTGTTCCTCAGGGCCGACACGCTTTCCGGGACCGGACGCATCACTGCCATGGGGACTGGACTCAGGGAGGAAGGGATTAGTTTTGATACTGACTACCAAGTCACAGTTGACAGCAACTACAAGGGAACGGGCGGGCGCGTTGCGATCGTCACGCGCGTCCCGGTTGACCGTTCGACCTTCGACGCCATTTCCGCCGAGGGCTACTGGATGGGCTCGCCCACCGACAACTGGGTCGCCCGCTACGGCGGCGGTTCCGGCACGGTCGTCTTCCGCGACGCGACGCGCCCGAACGGACTTCTCGTGATTGCACAGCAGGCCAATGCGAACGGCCCTGAACTCGGGCAATATCCGACTTTCTGGCGCTGCCCGTCGGTCACGGACGAGGGCAACTGGACGTTCGACGCCATCGAGTTCGGACACCGCGGCTTTTTGCGTGTCCCGGTAGGAACGACGCTCACGCTTCCCGGAGGTCTCGCGAGCTGCTACGGGATGGAGACGGACCCGGAGGCGCTCGGCGGCCTGCGCTACGAGGGCGGTGCGCTCAAC
>CAMNLN010000391.1 GCA_946543025.1 uncultured Verrucomicrobiota bacterium | reverse complement strand
TGAACATTGCGAACACGAAAGACAAGAACGGCACGATCAAGGTCGGCGGCGGCGCGCTGACGACGGGCACCATCCTCAATGTCGGCACTGCGGGCACAGGCTATCTGGACGTCACTGGCGGAGTCGTGTCGGTAGGGACTCTGCTTAATGTTCCTAACGGCGGTTTCGGCTATCTGAATATCAATGGAGGTTTGGTAAGGCAAGCGGCATACGCCAATAACAGTTATCTTCACATCGGTAGTCCCGGCACCGGCACGGTGACGGTAACTTCCGGCGCTTATGAAAACATTGACGGCAACGGGAGCCTGACCATTGGTCATTCTGCCGGCAGCGTCGGCACGCTGAACGTGCAGGGTGGCAAGGTGACCATAAAAGGACGTGTGTTTCTGTGCTACAACGCAAGTGCCATCTCCGCAACGGTCAACGTGACGGATGGCGGCGTCTTGACGGCCAAGGAGATATGGCAATCCCAGCCTGGCGTGGACGGCAACACCGTCACGGTCGACGGCGGGACCATTCGCGCCTACATGAACAACGCCTCCTTCATTCCCGCCGGTTCCAACTTCCGCCTTTATGCCGGCGTGAACGGCGCGACGTTCGACGCGGCCACGTTTGACATCACGATCGGCGAGGACATCGACGACAAGCCGGGCGAAACGGGCAACGTGACCTTTGCGGGCGACGGCGGCACCATTCGGCTGACGGGCGCGTTGAACTATTCGGGAGCCACCTACCTGAACGAGAAGACGCATCTCGTCGTCAAGGACTCGGCGATGCTGGAGGCGCTCCTTTCAAAGGGACTGACGGTCAAGAGGCCGCCAGATTCCACGGTGATCGGAACCTTCACGATCCTCTCCATCGCCGACGGCACGCCGTGCACGGCGGCGGACTATGAACGGATCGCAAAGGGATACGGACTTGAGCGCGCGACCTTCGGCATCGACAACGGCGCTGTAACGATTACAGTCCCGGAATCCGCGGTGCAGACATGGGCTGGCGCATCGGGCGTCTCCGCCGCATGGAGCGGCGCGAACTGGGATGACGGCGCGACGTTCAATCACGGCGACAACGCCGTGTTCGCGACCGCCGGCGCGATTGCCGATGTCGACGCCCTGGCGGATGCGTATACGCTGACCTTCAACGAGAGCGCGGCCCTGACCGGCACGGGATCCCTGATTGCGCCGACAATCTCGGTTGCGGCGAACGCGGAGGCCACGATCGCCCCGCAGACATTGGGGACGTTGGAGAAGACGGGTGCCGGAACGCTGACGCTCGGCAAGTCGCGCACCTACCCCACCGTTCTTTCCGAAGGAACGCTTGCGATGACGGACGGCGCTTCGCTCGACTGGTCGAAGTTCACGTTCGGCACGGATCCGCAGAAGCCGGTTGCCCTCAGGCTCTCTTCCGGTGCGATGCTTGAAAATACGGCATCAAAGTCTTTCAGCTTCGGCGCAATCGAAGGCGGCACCGTGGAACTCTACAAGGAATGCGGCGACATGGTGAGCGCAGGCTTGACTATGGCTTCGGGCAAGAACGCGACGGCCAGGTTCTACCACAGCGGCGGCACGTATGTGATCAACTACTATGCCTACATGGGCTACAACACCGGCAGCGACAGTTCTGTCACGTACTTCGAGATTTCCGGCGGCACGGTGACGAACGCGGCGAACTATCTTTCGATCGGGCGCAGGGGCGCTGCGGGATGCGAGAGCGTGATGACGGTCAAGGCCGGCGGCACCTACGGCGCCTGCGGTGCCTTGCTGGTCGGCAACGAAGCGGCGGGAACCTTGAACGTCGAGGGCGGTACGGTCCTTGTCGGCAACAGTTACGTCGGTTTCTGCTACGCCGAGGGATGCGGCGAGGGGGAGGACTGCTTCATCAACATCACCCAGGGCGGAACGCTGGTGGCCAATTCGGTGAAGTATGTAAAAAACACGGCTTCCGCGCTTGCCACGTTGAGATTCGACAACGGCACGTTGAGGGCTTCGGCGGACAACACGTCGTTCATTCCGGCGCATGCCCGACTGACGGTGACGGTCGACGCGGGCGGCGGCACGATCGACACGGACGGCCATGCCGTGACCATCGCCGAGGACCTGACCGGCACGGGCGGCATGACGTTTGTCGGCGGCGGCAAGGTGACGCTTTCGAAACAACCCGCCTATGCGGGCAAGACGACCGTGGAAGTGGGCACGCAGCTCGTCGTGCCGTCCGCGATTGCGGGCGCGAATCTCGTGTTCACGGCCCCTGCGGGCATTGAAGAAGGGGCGTACGCCGCGGTGACGATCTCCGGCAGCGGCACGTTCGCGGACAGCGTGCTCAACGACATCACGAAGCCGGAGGGCTTCGCCGTGCGCCTGAGCGCGAACAAGAAGACGATCTACTGCGGCGATTCTGTCGGCAAGGCGGTCTGGATCGGCGGGACGAGCGCGAGCCTGAACGACGGCGAGAACTGGCTTTCGGGCAGCGTGCCGAACGGAGGCGAAGTGGTCATCCGCTGCCTGGCGGCCTCCACGCTCACCAATCCTGCCGGAAGCGCGTTCGCCGCCACGTCCATCACGTTCCCGGAGCATTCCGCGAAAGTGACGATCGGCGGCGTGGACGCGATCGGCGGGCTGCTTGCGATTACGAACCTTGCGGCGCAGCACCACGTGTTCGACGTGCCCGTGTCGTTCGCGGACGGCGCGACGGCATCGATCACGATGACGGAAGCAAGCTACATGGAGTTCGCGGGCGGCGTGACGATGCATGACATCGACACGGGCAGCGGCGCGCAGTACTGCGGCACCTTCACGGTAACGACGGACGGCGACTGGAACGTCGATACCGACTCCGTCTTGAAGGAGAACTCCGTGTTGAACCTGCCGAACGGGACGTACTACGACCATCTCTACCGGTTGACGATCGAAAGCGGCGCGACGTTTACGGTGAAGAACGTCAAGATGAACGGCGGAGGGGATGGGGCTTACAAGACTCTCTTGAACACGAACGATGGCGTGTTCAACGTGTTGGAGGAGGCGTATATCTGCACGTCGCCGAAAAACTACGACCTGATTACCCAATGGGGCGGCGCGTATCTTGAGAATACCCGCGGCAAGGGCGTGTGTTTCTTCAACAAGCTGCGCCTGGACCACGACGGTCTTCTCATCGTGCCGGCAACGACAATCGTGGGGCCGGGCGGCATTCTGCGCGACTCGGGCAGAGGAATCGTGCGGATGCTGAACAGCGGCACGCACACGTTCGGATCGTGCACCAACT
>CAMNLN010000390.1 GCA_946543025.1 uncultured Verrucomicrobiota bacterium | reverse complement strand
CTCCCGTCTATCCGCGCTCGCTCTCGCGCTTCGAGTTCGATCCCGCCGCCACGGGACGGGTCGCCGCAGGCGCGATGCTGGCCCGGATCGCCGGCGCCGCGGCGCCCCCCGTCATGGACGTCGTGCGCTACATTCCCGGCGATTCCTTCCGCTGACCGAAGCGGAAAATCCGCAGCTGTCGCCACCTTTCCAAAGTCGTTTTTTTATTTTGCACATTTTGCACTTGACACACATTGCCAACATGGTATTATGACCCCCGAACGGGAGTTCCGTCCCGTTCATGACCGCAGCGATCAATCACAGGAAAAAACATCATGAACATACCACGTTTCGGAATCCATTCGAACACCGCAGCGTCGGCCGCAGCAGCTGCCATCGCCGCCGGTGCCGTCCTGTGCGGCGCGCCCGCCGCATGCGCAGACAACGTGAGCGAGGTCTCCGTCTCGCTGAACTCTACCGCATACGTCAAGCTCGATGTCCAGGGGACGCTGAAGGACACCATATTGCTTTCCGGCATCACCGCCTTCAACGGCACGGATCAAGTCGATTTCGTCTGCGTCTCTAACCGCCTCTATGAGACGTCGAGCACGACCATTAGCGGTCTCCCCTCCGGCTCATACGTGCATCAGCTCTCGGTCTTCAATAACTGGGACGGCTCGCGCACCCGCTCCTATCGCGTTCAGCTGGCGCAGCCCGACGGGACAACAGACATCTACGCCCGCATCCCATGCGTCACCATATCGCAGGAAGGCGTGAACCTCGTTGACTACCCTGACATCCGCAACCTCAGGAATGACTCCTCAAAGATAGCCCATTCGTATGACAAAGACGCCGACATCGCGGGCTTCCCGGTCACCAAGCTCCGTCTTCGCCGCATCGACGCCCCCTACATCGAGTCGGACGGCACCAGCGGCATCTCCACCGGCTACCGCATGAAGGGGACATCGCGGGTCGAGGTCGATTTTTCAATGCCAAATGTCGACGATCCAAATGAGTGGACCCAGTGCAAAGTGCTTGGAACCGACACTGCCTCAATTGAACCCAACCTGGCGATTACCCTGTATCTGACTTACAACGCAAACAACCAAAACAAGTTCTTTGCGATCCGGGCGAAAACCAGCGACGCCAATGAGTCCATAAAGTATAAGCTGGGCGTCGACACCGACCGCCACACGGCCATCGTAGATCTCCTTGAAGACAAGGCCTTCTTTATCACTGACAGCACGACAAACAGCCTTGTGGGAGGAAACCCGTCGTTCGACCGTGACTTTTCCAACGCGGAGGCGGTCTTGCCGCTTTCGCTCTTCGGACGGTTCGCCAATGCATACGCATCGACCTTCGCCCAACAGACAAAGTCCCGTATCTACGGTGTCAGGATATTTGAAAACGGGATTCCCGTGCATAATTTCGTTCCCTGCCTCAAGGAAGGCGTGGCGTGCTTCAAGGATCTCGTGAACGGCGGCTTCATCATCGGAGAGAACGCCTCCGCATTCACGGCGGGCGGCGACGTGCCGACCTTCGCCGACGACGCCTACGTCTCCACGGCAGCCAATGCCGACGGCGGCAAGCTCTACATCAATACCGGATATTCAATGACGCAGAAGACGGCCGTTGAACTTGACTGTGCTTTCGCGGAAGCATTCACAGCCAAGTCGTTCTGGGGACTCTTTGAAAGTTGCAGATCTAGTTACAGATACGGATTCACTCAGACGCACAACAATGGGCTTAGGTGGACAAGTAACGGGACATGGCATGACGACTTTAAAGAAGCATTTCCAAAGACGATATCGGGAAAGGACGTTCGCAGGAAGTATTTGCTCGATTTTAATGGTTCTTCGGCCGCTGCTGTCACCTCCGGCTTCACAAATCAGATAGTCTCGTTCTCCGCGCAGACCTTCGATAAGGCAGGGACCATAAAACTTTCTTCCGGCGGATGGGGCAATGGCGAATATGCACCTCTCAAGATATACGGCTGCAAGATATGGGACGACGGCTCTCTCGTCCATGATTTCATTCCCTATGTTGACAACGGGATGCCAGGGCTGCGCGACCGCCTGACGGGTAAGTTTGTCTCCGGGAGCGACTACTCGGGAGGTGGCAATCAGCTCACCTTTGGCGGCTCCATCGTCGAGGACGCCTACTTGGAATCGAACGGGACAACGGGGTTGAATACTGGATACAAGATGAAGGGGATGTCCCGTCTGGAAATGGACTTTGCCCTGACAACAACGAATGGTTGCGCACAGTGGCGTATCTTCGGATCCGACACCGTTGAAACGGCTTTGAAGACCTATCTGTACATTGACGGAAACCTCCATTGGACGATGCGCGATAAACCCCTGAACAAGTACACGACGGATACCCCAGACACCGACCGCCACACGGCAGTTCTGGACTTGTACAAAGGCGAGGTCTGCTTCACGACCGGGGCTGCGACGAACTGGAGCGGTACGGCATCTTCCTCATATGACTACTCGGCGCTGCCCGAGGCTTCGGAGCCGCTTCCGATTCTGGGACGCTATTCCGGGAATGCCTACGCGCTTGTCCCCAAGGCCCGCATCTACAGCGTCCGCATCTACGAGGCGGATGTCCTCGTCCACGAGTTCATCCCCTACGGAGGAGACGGAGTCTCCGGCCTCTACGACACCGTAACGGGCAACATCGTCTCCAACGGCCCGTCGTTCTCCTTCGGCGGCAGGGGGCAGGACTGCGGCCAGCTCAAGGCATACATTAGCCCGCAGCACGCGGCGACGGTCTCGGCTGAGGGCACGGTCTCGCTCACTGCCTACGCGCCAGGGGCAAGCCGCTACCGCTGGCTCATGGACGGCGAACCCGTCTCCGGCGGCTCCGGCGGGACGTTTAGGGTGACATGGGCGCGCGGCGGCACCCACACGGAAGAAGGCCACCAGCACACCTACCAGGCAATCGGCCTCTTCGACATCGGCGGCGCCACCGTCGAAAGCGAACCCTCCGCCGCAGAGACGGTGACAAGCACCTTTCAGCCGTTCGTGCTGATCATGCGGTGAGTTGTCGCCGATCGATGTTTAGCCACAAAGAGCACAAAGTCCACAAAGAATGTTTCAGACACATGATTGACAGGATTTTCAGATTTTGTGGACGATTGTTAGTAAATCTTTGTGTTCTTTGTGTTCTTTGTGGCTAGAAAAAAACTCATGGCTTCTGTCGAAAACACTCTGCGGCTCTGCGCCTCTGCATTGAAAGCGAATCTGCGACTTTGCGCTCTTTGCGTTCTTTGCGGCAAAAGTGTTGTGTCCTT
>CAMNLN010000389.1 GCA_946543025.1 uncultured Verrucomicrobiota bacterium | reverse complement strand
AGCGACGACCAGGGGCGCACGTGGGACGTGAAGAACGAGATCAAGCTCGCGGGCCATTGGAACGGTGACCTCGGCTATCCGGCGTCCGTCCAGCTGCCAGACGGCACGATTCTCACGGTCTACTACCAGGCCGAGTTCAAGGGCGAGAAGACCTGCCTCATGGGTACCCTCTGGCGCGTCCGGAACTAACGACGCACCGTTTCGGAAACTCATGTTCCTGCGCGCCAGCGGGCGGGGGAGATGCCGACAAGGCGCGCGAAGGTGTCCGAGAAGTGCTGCAGAGAGTTGAAGCCGAGCTGAAGCGCGACGTCCGAAGCCGTGCGGTCCGGCGTGCGCAACATCTCTTTAGCCTTTTTGATGCGGCATTCGATCTGGAAGCGGATGGGCGGAAAGCCGGTCGCCTTGCGGAACTGGTTGATGAAGTGCGTGGGGGAAAGCGCCGCCTCGCGCGCGAGGACATCGATCCTAAAGGGGCGTTCCGGGTGTGTGCGGACGAGTTCCACGACCTTTGCCACCCGCTCGGAACAGCCTATGTCCGCAGGTCTTTCTGACAACTCGTGGAGCAACATGATTACATCGAGGAACATCTGGCGCATCTGGACCGACGTCAGGGGGGCGCATGGCATGTCGCACAATTGGAACAGCCGCGTGAACAGCTCGCGGACGCGCGACGCGCGCACGCCGGCGGGCAGCACGCTGGGCAGGTGCCGGAGAAATTTCCAGACGGCTGCGGATTCAGGGACGGGAAGATCGAGAAACGGACGCGACGCGGTCGGCCTGCGAACCAGGAAATAGTAGATGTAGAGTCCGTTCGGGCGCGAGTTGAGGCAGTGCGGCACGTTCGGCTGGTTGATGAAGAAGTTGCCCGGCATCACCGGCAGCTCGCCGCCGGCGACCTTCAGCGCAAGGGGACTGCGCAGGCAGAAGCCGATCTCCAGCATGCCCCGGTGGATGTGCTCCCCGGTGGGAACGCGCATCTGCCGGAAGCGCGACACGCCAAGCTGCACGACGCCGTGCAGCCCGAACGACTCCGGGTTGAGCGTCCGGCTGTCCTTGCTCGTGAAGTACTCAAGCTTGATTTCCTTCATCGGCCTGTATTATAGACCATCTGAAGGCCGAGAGCAAGTGTTAGATTACAATTGTAATATTATAGAAGTTTGATGCCGTGAGGGTGTGGTATACTGTCGGCAACTCCATGGGAAAGGAACGAACATGAAACAGTTGATGTTGGCGATCGGCGCGCTGGCGGCCTTGCTCGCAGGCGCGGAGACGCGTACATGGCTCGCGAACGTGGATGGCGCATGGAATACGCCCGGCATGTGGTCGGGCGGCGTGGTGCCGGGGGGCGGCGACACGGCCAACCTCTCGAACCTCACGGGCGAGAAGACGCTCACGCTCCCTGCCGCCGTGACGGTCGACCAGATCGTCTACGCGCCGGCCGTCGGCTCGGCGACGAACAAGGTGACGCTCGCGGGATCAACGCTTTCCGTCAACACGAGCATCACCGTCGGCGAGCGGGCGCTGCTTGAGACGTCGTGCGACGTGAGGATAACGTACATCCACGGCTACCTCTACACCTACGGTCTGGGCGAGTGGCGGATCGCCAAGACCTTGATGAGCGACAACGGCAGCGGTCGCAAGCTCTACCAGCGCGAGGGCCGCATCACGCTCGCGTCCGGCGCCAGCATGGGCTACGGAGTCAACCTCCATCCCGGCACGATCGACGCCGCGCTTTCGCCGGCCGAGTTCGTGGTCGAGGAGGACGCGACCGTCAACTTCGACAAGGTGAACGACTTCGAGTTCGCCCAGGCGGCCAACTCGCGATTCGTCTTCACGATGAACAGCGGCACGCTCCTGCCGCGCAACGCCATCAACGGCGGATGTTTCCTGAACGGACTTGAAACGGGCTCGTATTCCGTGATGAACATCAACGGCGGCACGGTCGACGGCACGGGGAAAACTTTCTATCCGGGATTCCGCGGCACCGGCGTGGTGAACCAGACGTCCGGGAAAATGATATGGGCGTCGATGGTGGGCGTGGCAAACGCAAGCGGCCATGCCACCTACAACCTCATGGGCGGCGAAATCCACCTGGCCGGCAACTTTACGCGAAACGGGCAGTACACGACGTTTCTCAACGTCGGCGACGCGAAGATCGTGAAGACCGGCACGGGCTCGCTCGACGTCACCTCGCCGCTGACGATCACGGACCGATTTGAAATCGACATGGCGAACGCGGCGGACACCTGCAGCATCTCCTGCATCATGGAAGGGGCCGGCGGATTCGTCAAGACCGGCCCCGGGACGCTGAACTGGTACTCGGCGGAGAAACGGTTCTCGGGCCCGCTTGTCGTGAGCAACGGCACGGTCCTTGCGGACGTCAACATGCCGGGCGGCAACGCCGTGACCGTGGCGGGCGGCACGCTCCGGCTGTATCGGAACCGTCCCTACACATTCAGCTCGCTGACGATCTGCGGAACTGGCACGCTGCAGACCACCAACACCGCCACGGTCAACCTTCCGGCGACCGCCAACGTCATTACGGTAAAGGACAACGGCGTCCTGGCGCTCGACGCGGGCACGTCCTGCTTTCCGGGCACCCCGTCGCTCGTGATCGAGGGCGACGGCCAGGTGCGCATCCCGGCAGGCGCAACCCAGTGGTTCCCGTCGGTGAAAGTCGGCGCCGACGACCTGCCGGACGGCGTCTACACGTCCGCCACGGCAGATCTCGTCGACGGGGACGGCACGCTCGTCGTCGGCAACCACGTCTGGACGGGCGCGGCGGGCGACGGTCTCTGGACGACGGCCGGCAACTGGCAGGGCGGCGCGTCGCCGTTCGCGCTGTCCGGCGGCGTCGACCTTTCCGCAGCGGAGGGGACTCTGACGCTGGACGCCGCCGTCACCAACACGGCCCTCGTGTACGCGCCGTCCGGCGGCGGCGTGCTCACGAACAGTTCCGCCGCCGTTCTGTCGCTCGCCGCCGGCTCGGTCATCACGGTCGGCGCGGGTTCCACGCTCGTCCTTGACGGCGACGTGTGCCTGTTGGGCGGAAGCGTCTACAAGCGCGGCGGCGGCACGCTCGTGTTCGCGAAGCGGATGACGGCCGGAACGGTCGGCACGTACCCGACGGTCTACCTGCGCGTGCAGGAGGGACGGTGCGTCTTCGAGGGAGCGGTGAAGGACGTCTCCCTCTATTCGGGACTCTGGAGCGGCAGTGTGCTCACGGAGATTCCGGAGATCGTCTTCGGGCCGGAGAGCAGCCTTTCCGGCGTCACGTA
>CAMNLN010000388.1 GCA_946543025.1 uncultured Verrucomicrobiota bacterium | reverse complement strand
CGAATTCCGCCGTCGTGCCGGGCGGCACGGTGATCGTGGCGGCAAGGTCGTCGCCTTTCTTTTCCCATCGTACGCGGATCTCGCCGAAGTAGGTGGGCACGGTTCCCTCGGCGAATGTCAGCCCGTCCGTCTGCGGACGGAACGCGAACCGCTCGTAGCCGGGCGTGAGCGGCACGATGCCGAGGATGTAGGACGAGTAGATGCCCGCGATGGCCGTGTCCGGGTGCGATTCGTCACCCCATCCCCTGCGGTGGAGCGCCATGCACTCCGTCACCGTGAGCGCGCCCTTCCACGACGGGTCGAGCAACTTGTACCAGTTGTGGTCCTCCAGCGCCTTCAGGCCGCCCGCCGTGTCGCCGTATTCGAACTTGCCGCGCGCGGCGAGCGCCTGGAACTTGCCGTGGCTGTTGTACTTCAGCTGCGGCATGATGCGCGCGGCCTCCTGCGGCGTGGCGAACCGCGTGGCAAGCGCGAGCGCGTTCGCCTCGAAGCCGATCTTTCCGTCCTCGGCCGAAAGGCGGAAGAACCCGCCCTCTTCGTCCCAAAACGTCTTGCGCACGACCTCCGCGAAGCGCGCCGCGTCCGCGCGCCACACCGCCGCCTCGTGGTCGTGCCGGAGCGCCGTCGCGATGGATGCCGCGTCCTCCAGCGTCTTCCACAGGAGAATGTTCATGTACGACCGGTGATGGAGCGAGGTGCCGCCGAACTGGAGCCCCGCCGCGTGCTTGCACGTCTCCTTGCGCTGTTCGAAGATACCGTCGCCGCGCCGGTGCGCGTTCAGGTAGCGCATGAGCGCCGCCACGTCCGGCCATACCTCGCGCAGCGTCTCGCGATCCGCCGTGTAGAGATAGTAGTCCCACGTCACCGGCACGAACCACGCCGCGAACTCGTCCGACCCGAACGGTCCGTAGTCGCCCGTCGGCGGCCGCACGGAGCGCTCCGCGTACGGCGAGGCGTGGACGTAGCCCTCCGGCGTGCGGTTGAAGGCGAGCATCTTCACGCTCCCCTTCATGTACGGCGATTCGCCGCCGAACGCGTAGAACATGTTGCGCTCGGCCCACCACAGGTCGCCGCTCCAGATCAGCCGGTCGCGCTTCGCGCCGTCCGCGATGTACGGCAGCGTGCGCGCGTAGTCCCAGCCCGCGAGGTCCATCAGGCTCGTGCCGTCCAGCGCCATGTTCCATATCACGGGCCACGACTCCTTCGGCACTGAGAGCCCGATGCGGTCGCCCTTCTTCACCGGCACCTCCACGTGCCGCACCTCGTTCGTCGCGTCCTGCTTCACCGCGATGCGCTTCTCGCCCACGAGAATCTCGAACATGCCGACGGGAAAGTGCGGGTTGGCGTCGAACTCGAAGTCAAGGCGCAGCGTACCGTCCGTCGCCGCCGGCTGCCACCGCCAGCAATCGACCTCGGCCTGCTCCAACTTGCGCGGCAGGAGGCGGCCGGCGACGATGCGCCAGGCGTCGTGGTTCGGGAAGCTCGCGAGCTGGCACGTCCATACGCTGATATCCCACAGGCGCGTGAGCCGGTCGTCCGAACAGCGGAACGATCCGCGCCGAGGCTCGGCGGAAAACACGTCCGCGTTGACGATCCGCAAAGAGCCGAGGCTGACCTCGCCGGGCGTGTCGAGCTGTACGCGCACGTAGCGCTCCTGCCCCTGAATGAGCGGGGCCACGTAGAGACCCGTGCGGCAAATGGAATAGATTTCGTGCCGGTTGATGTTGCCGGGGAGGACGGGGATGTCGAAGTCCGGCCCCAGGTAGCGCGCGCTCGACTCGCGCGCGAAGCACCCCTTCTCGCCAAGACCGTCTGGATGGTTCGCGTAGGCGAGGCGCAACACGGGACACCCCTTAGTGGCAAGGACATTGAAGACGGCATATCCGCCCACGGACGGCGCGCCCATGTCGAGCGCCAGCACGGGCTTCTCCCCCGTGCCGTCCCACGCGAGACGGCACGCTTTCACGGACCGGCCGGCTGCGAAGAGCCCTTCCGGCGACGACACGCCTCCACGGGAATACAGCACGTCCTTCGGCATTGCGGCGAACGCGACCGCGCAGGATAGGGACAGCAGGCAGACGCAGATTGTTTTCATGGCCGACATTCTACCACAACCACCCTGCGCGCGCCACCATCCGCCGCCTTTCAACTAGCGGAAGGTGATCACCGTGCCCATGGGCCGACGAAGGACGACGCTCCTGCCGTCGGCTCCATACTCGAAGAATGCGCCCGGTATGGTCGCGCCGTTCTTGTCCACAACAGACCATTCCGAGAAGTCCGCCGGCCCTAAAAGCGTTGTCCCAGCCGTGACGAGCGGAATTGCGCCCGCGAGCGGTACGCCGGCCGCCGTCGGAACCGCCGTCACCGTGAAGCTGGCAGGCAACGTAACCGCACCCGCCGCCGTGAGCGCGCTGCCGCGCCCCCCCTCGTACGCGAAGGTGATCGCCGCGCCGCTCGCAACCGCCAGGTCGCCACCCAGGGCAAGCGTCCCGACCGTTCCATCCGTGCCGATGCGGAGCGTCGCGCCGGACGCGACGCCCACGTCGCCGCCCGCCGTGCCGACGCCGCCGAACGACGCGCCGCCCGCCACCGCCACGGATCCCGCCGTGGCCGTCGCGCCGTCGAGCACGAGCGCACCCTCGGCGACGGTCCACGCGCCGCTCGCCGTGCCCGAGCCCGACAGCGTCCACGTGCCCGCGCCCGTCTTGCGCAGCTCGCCGTTGCCGGAGATCGCGCCGGAGAAGGCCGCATCCGCGTCGATCTTGACCACGCGCACGTGATCCGCCACCTCCTCGTTGCTGAAGGCGTAGACGTGGAAGCCGCCTTCGCTCCCCGCCTGCTTCGCCGTCTTCGCCGCGAAGGACTCGCCGGTGGCCGTGTAGCGCAACGCGACGTAGTCGTCGGACGTCGTGTTTCCGTCTTCGTTGAAGATGTACGACTTGTCGTGCGCACCGTCGTTGTAGGTCAACGCGATCGGACGGTTCGTACCCGTCCACTTTCTCACATAGAACCGCAGTTCGTACGTCTTGCCCGCCGTCAGGCCGTTGAGCGTGAGCGTCATGCTGTCCGCATACTGGAACCTGTTGAAGAACGGCCACATCGCGTTCGTGCTCGCCATCTTGATGGGGGCGTTTCTGCTTTCATTATCCGTCAGCATCTGCGTCTGCGGCAGGCCCGTCAGGGAATGGCCATGATGGTAGTCCGTGTGGACCGTACCGGTTCCGGACTTGTCCGCGACGCACGTGACCGGCACGCCGTTCACGAGCAGCACGGTGTTCGACCCGTGCCCG
>CAMNLN010000387.1 GCA_946543025.1 uncultured Verrucomicrobiota bacterium | reverse complement strand
TGACGATCTTCGGCACGACGAAGGACCCGACCGCGCGCGCCGTGGGCATCCGCATGGAGGGACCGTGCGACTGCCGCCTCTCGAACATCGAGGCGATGGGCGTGTGCATCGGCCTCGAGCTCTACAACGGGCACACCTACGGCGACAACATGCACCTCTGGACGGGCGTGATGGGACAGCACGAGCCGCGTTGGTGGAACGATACGCGCGGCATCGTCCTCGACCCGACCGCGCACTTTACCGGCTCTGAGATCTATCCCGATACATGCTACCACGCCTTCGAGATGAAGGGCCCCGGCTCGTTCTGCGAGATCATGAACATGATGTACTGGGAAGACGGTTCCGTGAAAAACGTGAAAGACCGCACCGGCACCTTCGTGAAGTACGCCGACGAACGGAACCCAGGCAAGCTCGTCATCAACGGCGGACTCGTCGGCGTGGGCGGCGACGATGCGCATCCAGGGGCGACGGCGAAACACTACATGCCCAAGGCCGTGGTGCGCGACGTGATCCTCAAATGCAACTACGCGATCAAGGGCGCGAACGTCGACCGCCTTTGCGTTGGCCGCAACTTGCCCGACTACACGGTTCATTACGCAGACAAGGGCTGGTGCAAGGTCGCGGACGTCTTCACCGTGGCGAAGACGGGCGCGTGCGAGGGCACGTTGACGCTCGACGGCGGCGCGGCCTGGCGCCTGACGTTCGCGAAAGGCGCGGCGGGGCGGACCGATTTTGCGGCCGCGCCGCTCAACGCGCTCTGCGAGGGCCGCGCGGTCAAGGCGGTGGAAGAGGACGGGATCCTCAAGGTGTTCGTCCTCTGCCCGGACGCGACACCGATGGCGGCGCGGTTCGCGACGACGTACATGTGCGAGTATTTCCGCCCGCTCGACCACGCCTCGCTGCGTACGAAGGGCGGCCTGCCGCGCTACCGCGACGTCCGAGAAACGCTGACGGGCAAGTGATGCCGCGCCGCGCGGCGGAATTGTGATATAATGGGCGCGAACGGAGAATGCCCAGATGATGAAGGACCCGACAATGACGAGATTTTTGTTTTTGCTGCCGATGGCGGCGTGCGTGGCGATGCTGGCCGGTTGCGACGAGCAGAAGACGGAAGATCCGAAGCCCGCGGAGCAGCCGGTCGAGGTCGTGCAGCAGGAGAGCGGCGAGGAGTGCCTTCAGCGCGCCATCGACAAATTGGCGCTCGGCGAAGTAGACGCCGCAGACGCGGCGATCAAGAAGGCGGTTGACCTGTTGCCGGATTCCGCCGAGGCGATGCTTGTGGAAGGACAGGTGGCCTATCGCAAGGGCGACCTTGCGCGCGCGATGAAAAACTTCAACGCCGTCGCATCCGAGAAGTCGTTGCCGGCCGCGTTGCGCGCCGAGGCGCTCGTTTCGCGCGCGGTGGCGGAAATCAAGCAGAACGACTGCGACACCGCGCGCCTGACGCTTTTCCGCGCGCTGCGCCTCAACCGCCGGAACGCGGCGGTATGGTACCATCTGGGGCTCCTCTCGCGCAACAACTACCATTTCGACGAGGTTGCCGTGGAGCAGTTCGAGATGGCGGCGCGTCTCTCCGACCCGAAGGACGAGCGCACGAAGAAGATCAGCCAGGAGATTCGCGCGGCCCGAGCCGCCGTGACGGCTGCCGCCGCATCCAATCCAGATGCCGGGAAACGAGACGCAGGCGCGGCGGCAACGCTGCTGGGCGAGGCAGAGGCGCTTCGCAAGAAGCGCATGATCCGCGCGGCCATCAGGAAGTACGAGGCGGCGTTCGCGGCCGACCCGTTCTCCTATCCTGCCGCGCGCGAGACGGCCTACCTGATCTCGCTCAACGACAAGACGCCGGATGGCGTGGACAAGGCGTTGCGCGCCTACCGCGCGGCAATCGACCAGCGCCCCGCCGTGCAGGAGAACTACTACGCCGCCGCCCAACTCGCCTACGCGAACAAGCGCTGGGCCACGACCGTCTCCATCCTCGACCGTGCCATCGCCCATGACCCCGAGAACGTCAAGACGCTCGACCTGTTCATCGCGGCGCTTCAGAAAGCCGGCAAGAACAAGCAATCCGAGGCGTGGAAGGCCTACCGGCAGGAGTTGAAGTAGGATTGGGCGAGTCGTGCCGATGGAACTGCAACCGCTCGACTTCATCCTTCTTGGAGGCGTCATCCTCCTGGCGGGAATCGGCCTCTTCCGCGGGCTGTCGGGCGAGTTGGGGTCGATCGCCGGCTTCGCGGCGGCGAGCCTCGCGGGCTTCTGCCTGCTGGACGCGGCGCGGGCCTGCGCGGTATCGTTCGGTTTCGGGAATTACGTCGTACCGGCGGCCTACGTGATCGATTTCGTGTTCGCGCTCGTCGCGTTCGGCGTCGCGCGGTGGATTGTGGCGAAGTTCGTGTCAGTGCTCGTCCCCCAGCCGACGAACGCGTTCCTCGGAATGCTGGGCGGCATCTTCAAGAGCGCGGTCGTGATCGGACTCCTTACGGGCGTGGGATTGATGCCCGCCGGGACCTACTCCACCGGGTTTTTCGCCACGCACTCGACGGTTGTTCGCGAGATCGCGGCCTGGGCGGACGCCAATTTGGCGGAGGCTGCGGAGATTCCTGAAAATCCGACGGCTCCGGAGGAGCCGTGAACGGACGTCCCGATGCCGAGTTGATGGCGCTGTCGGCCCATGGCAGGACGGACGCTTTCGCAGAGCTGGTCGTACGATATCAGAATATTCTTCTGAACTTTTTCCTGCGGCGCGGCGTTTCATACGATGACGGGCAGGATCTCGCGCAACAGACGTTCCTGCGGCTGTGGAACTATCGGAAGAAATACACGCCGCAGGCGAAGTTCACGACGTTCCTGTTCCTCCTGGCGGGGCAGGTGTCCGTGGACTTCTACCGCGCCGAAAGCCGTCGGCACGGTCTGGAGGAAGGTCTGGCACGCGAAGCGGAGACTGCGGCGGACACCACCTCGAAGGCGGGGGGCGCACCGGCGGACTCGGCGGCGGGTGCGGACGTCCGTCGCGCGGTGGCGCGGCTTCCTCCGGGGTTGCGCGACGTGGTCGAACTGGGCGTGTTCCAGGATCTCCCCTACGCGGAGGTGGGCGAGATCCTGGGCATCCCGACGGGCACGGTGAAGTCGCGCATGTTCAACGCGTTGAGAAAGCTGAAGGAGATGCTGGCATGAATGAGGACATAGAAAGGGCCTTGAACGGGTCGGACGCCGACCTGCGGGCGTTCGTCGCGTCGCTGCGCGCCGCGCCGCAGGCGCGTGTGCGCGACGGCTTCTCCGTCGGCGTAATGGCCGCCGTGGAGGCGGACG
>CAMNLN010000386.1 GCA_946543025.1 uncultured Verrucomicrobiota bacterium | reverse complement strand
AGGAGCAGGGCCGCGCGTTGCAGCGTCTCCTCGTCGGGGCCGTCGCCCTCGGGCTGGATGGCGTAGACCCAGCGCGCGTCGATCTGGGCTGTTTTCAGTTCAGGGGCGCACGCGCCCAAGGCGGCGCGGAGCGCGTCAAGGCGGAACGGCGAATAGGCGGCCGTCCCCGTCAGCAGAATCGGTTTCATCATCAATCTCGTCTTTCGGTTAAATCGACGTGCGAGATTATACCATAATCCACGCCGCCGAGAGACGGACGAAACGTTCGCGGAAATCGTCGGCAAGCGCCTATGGCCTTGATTGCGGAATCCCGCGTTTGGTATAATGCGCCAAACATTCGAGGACAGAAGACATGATCTGCAACACGATATTGGACGCGATGGGTCATACGCCGCTCGTGCGGCTCAACCGCATGACGACGCCCGACATGGCCGAGGTGCTGGTGAAGTTCGAGGCGCTCAACGTGGGAGGCTCCATCAAGACGCGCACGGCCTACAACATGATCCGAGACGCCGAGGCGCGCGGGGTGCTCAAGCCGGACTCCGTCATCGTGGAGCCCACGAGCGGCAACCAGGGCATCGGCCTCGCCCTCGTCGGCGCCGTCAGGGGCTACAAGACCGTGATCGTGATGCCCGACAGCGTAAGCGAAGAGCGCCGCAAGCTCGTGCGGCACTATGGCGCGCAGGTGATCCTCGTGCACGACGCAGGCAACATCGGCGACGCGATCGCCGAGTGCTGCGCCATCGCCCAGCGCATGGCAAAGGAGGATCCAAAGGTGTTCGTGCCCGAGCAGTTCTCCAATCCGGCGAACCCGGCGGCGCATCGCCACGGCACCGCCCTCGAGATCATGGAGCAGGCCGCGAAGCCGATCCACGGCTTCTGCTCGGGCGTGGGCACCGGCGGTACGCTGAGCGGCATCGGCGAGGTGCTGAAGGCGCAGAACCCCAGCATCGAGATCTGGGCCGTGGAACCGCAGAACGCCGCCATCCTCGCGGGCGGCACCGTCGGCACCCACCTGCAGATGGGCATCGGCGACGGGCTGATCCCCGACAACCTGAACACGCAAATCTACTCTCACATCTGTGTCGTCACCGACGACGAGGCCCTCGGCTGCGCGCGCGACCTCGCCGCCAAGGAAGGCCTCCTCGCCGGCATCTCCGCCGGCACGAACGTGTTCGCGGCGCTCAAGCTCGCCAAGCGCCTCGGCCCCGGCAAGACGGTCGTCACCGTCCTGCCCGACACCGCCGAACGCTACTTCTCGACCCCGCTCTTCGACGAATCGGAGTAACCCTTCGAAAAACATGTCTTTTCGGATAGTCATTATCCTACGGGATAGAGACTTGCACGAGAAGTTCTGTCATGCCGCGAGCGACCGTTCCGACATTTGGAAATCTCGGTTCAGTTTCATTCTTGCCATATTGGCCACATTTGATGCGTCTTTTCTTTCGTTAACGCGGGCTTGTCGAAAGAAAGAAAGTTTCTTTCCGGTGCATTGGCACGATCGGTGCTAATGTGTTCATGCCGCCGAAAAGTGGCACGATCTTTGGCAAGCTGATTGTTCCTTTGCGTTTTCTTGCGAGGTGTTTTTCGTGGTTTCAACTTAGTTATTGGAAGCAGCAGACTCCTAATCTGCCGTTGGTGTCGTGCCTTGGCACGACCCGGTTGCCACGAACCATCATTCCTCGCTTTCGTCTTGTGTCTTGAGGTGTTCGGCTGGTTTCAACATTAGGCTTAGCGGGTTCGATTCCTGCACCGTGTGTCCAAGCACGGCAGTTGCCAGCCACCCCCTATTCCTCATCGCGCAATCTCGCAGAGGGCTGTCGGCTTATTGAAGAGAAACGGAGAACAACGAATGAAGACGCTGAAAGAGAACATGAAGACGGTGGCGACGTACGCCTCCGCAGACACGACGAACGCCGAGAATTTCCCGGCCTGGACGCCGTCGGACGCCGTGCTTCTGGAACAGCTGGCGATGACGGGCACGCTCGGGAATTCCTTCTATGCGAACGCGAAGGAGGCCGCGAAAGAAGCCGTCGCGCTCCTCGAGCGGGCGGACGCGCAGGCGCTCGCCGCCGCGATCGTGCGCGGGCGCAACGAGGGCTTCATCCGTGCCTTTCCGATCCTGGGGCTCGTCTATCTCTCGAAGAAGAACGCGCACCTCTTCCAGGACACGTTCAAGAAGGCGATCCTCACCGGCAACGACCTCGTGGACTTCATCGAGGTGGCGAAGACGGTGCGCGGCTTCGGTCGCTCCCTCAAGTCCGCCCTCGCGGACTGGATCGCGTCCAATACGACCCCCTATTACGCGCAGAAGTACCGCAAGCAGATTGCGGACGCAATCCGCCTTTCCCGCTTCAAGGGCGAGGATTCGATCTACGCCTACGTCCTCAACGCCTATTCGGACGTCAAGGGCAACTCCGCCGAGAAGATCGAGAAGGCGTATGCGGAGTATCCCGACCTCGCCGCCCGCCGCGACTTCGTGTCGGCGGTGGAAACGGGCGACCTTGCCGCGGCGGCGCGCATACTCGATGCGCGCAGCCTGGACGTCAACTCGCTCACGGCCTTCTATGGCAAGTTCGACAAGACGCTCTGGGCGGCCGTCGCGAAGCGTTCGCCCGTGATGCGCTTCGTGAAGTACCTCGCGAAGTTTCTGCGCGAGGACGTGCTGACGCCCGCCCTCTTGAAGGCGAAGGTGAACGTGGAGGCGCTCAAGAAGGCGAAGGTGTTCCCCTTTCGCCTCTACACGGCGTATCTGGCCGTCGCGCGGGAGGTATCTGCCGAAGGCAAGTGGGCGCTCGACCACCTTGCCGACGTGATGAACGACTACGCGCAGTCCTACGACTGGAGCGCGTTCGCCGGCAAGCGCTGGGTCATCGCGCCGGACGTGTCCGGCTCCATGTCTTCGCGCATCGGCGATTCCGCCGTCCTCACCTACGCGACGGTGAGCGCGATGTTCGTGGGGTTCTTCGTGAAGGGACTTGAGGACGTGACGGTGCTGCCGTGGGACGAGGAGGTGAAGCCCTACCGTGTGCCGCGCGCCGATTCGGTGATGACGCACATCGACGCGATCACGCGCATGGTCTATGGCGGCACGTACATGGAAGCCGCCGTGAGGCACATGCTCAAGAACGGGATCGACACGGACTACGCCGTGTTCCTCACGGACACGATGGAGTACGGCACCGGCTGGCTGGCGGCGTGGAAGGATTACCACAAGCGCCATCCGCGCGCGGTCGCGTTCGTCCTGCGCGGCGACAGCTACATGACCTCTCCCATCCCCGAGGCCGAGGCGGAGAAGCTGAACGT
>CAMNLN010000385.1 GCA_946543025.1 uncultured Verrucomicrobiota bacterium | reverse complement strand
GATTGCCCAGATGCGCTACAAAAGCGTCAGCAACGCGCTATCGGCAAAAAACGGGGACAGGAAACCGCCTGTCCCCATCAGCCCCGTGAAGAAGGATTAGACCGAAGCTGAAATCTGTTTCCCGATCACTGGCTCGTCATTTCCGGTGGCAGGCGCATCCTTCGCCCTTACCGCAGCCACAGTCCTTCTTGGAGCAACCGCACGAGCAGGGCGCGCCCTTCCTGATGTTCCGCCAAACGGCGAGCCCCGCAAGGACGAACAGGAAGACGACGATGACGACGGACGGCGCGTTCATCAGAGTACCTTTCTCGCCGGACGGAAGATCATCCACAGGCACCAGATGTCGACCAGGATGGCGATAGCCGTCCAGAAACCGAATCCGCCGCCCGCCACGAGCATGCCAATCTGGTAGACCGAGAGTGCCAGCACATAGCCCACAAGCAGCTGGAAGCCGACCGCGAACCAGCCCCACTTGGCAGATCCCATCTCGCGGAACGTCACCGCGATCGCCACCATGCACGGCGGCACGAACAGGTTGAACAACATGAAGGACATCGCCGCAAGCTTCGGGAAGTCGCTCATCGACGCAAACAGATTCGAGACATGTGCCGCCGTAGACGCGCCGTCCATGTTCGCCGCCACGAGGCCGAGCGTCGCCGTAGCTTGCTCCTTCGCGATCTCGGCGGAGACGGACGCCGCCGCGCCCTGCCAGGTTCCAAATCCGAGCGGCGCGAAGAACCACGCGATCCAGCTGCCCATGTCGTGCAGCATCGACTTCTCGATCTCTTCGTCGGCGAGCAGGTTGAATCCCCAGTCGAAGTGCATGATGAACCAGAGAAACACGCACGCCGGGAAGATGATCAGTCCCGCCTTGAGCACGTAACCCTTCACACGATTCCACGTATGGATGAGGACGCCGCGTACCGTCGGCATGTGGTACGCCGGCAGCTCCATCACGAACGGGGCCGCCTCGCCCGCGAAGGCGCGCGACTTCTTGAGCGCGATGCCGCCGAACATGACGATCGCGATGGCGACCACGTCCATCAGCGGCGCCACGTACCACATCTCGCGGAAGAAGACGGCGGCGAACATGGCAATGATCACCGTCTTCGCGCCGCACGGGATGAACGTGGAGAGGATGATCGTCATGCGGCGGTCGCGCTCGTTTTCGATCGTGCGCGCCGCCATCACGGCCGGCACGCCGCAGCCCTTGCCGACGATCATCGGAATGAAGGACTTGCCGGAAAGGCCGAAGGCCCGAAAGATGCGGTCCATGATGAGCGCCACGCGCGCCATGTATCCGCAGTCTTCCAGGAACGCGAGAAAGAGAAACACCACGCAGATGACCGGCACGAAGCCCAGCACCGTGGCGACGCCGCCCCACGCGCCGTCAACGACAAGGCTCTTCACCGTTTCGCCCACGCCCATCTTTTCCAGTCCGTCGCCGATCAGCGCGCCGATGCCCGGCACCCACACGCCGAACGCCGATGGATCGGGCTCCTCGTACCCGGTCGCCTTCTGGTAGGCCGCGTAGTCCACCTCCCACATGTCCGGCTCGCCGCATCCGCATCCACAACCTTCGCACGCCTCTCCCGCGTCGCGCTTTGCCTTGCACTTCTCGCAGTCGCATTCCTTTGCGACCGGCTCGCCGGTCTCCTCGTCCTCGACGAACACGCCCTTCTTCACCACGCCGGCGGCAAGGACCTTGTCGAGGACCTCGAACTCGCTCTTCTCGAATTCGTCGCCTTCTTTCTCGGGCTTGAATTCCTTCTCGGCCTTCTCGTTGAACGCGTCAAGCGCCTTTTCGTACGCCCCTTCGCCGTTCTTCGCGTCGTAGGCCTCCTTGTAGGCATCTTGCCATCCGGTCTTGGAGGCGTCCTGCTTGGCGAACTCGCCCTGCGCATCCTCGAACTCCATGTCCTTGTACTTGCCATCCTCCTTGCAGGCATGTGTCGTGAACGGCAGGTGCCAGCCGTCGCCGAGGAAGCCGTCGTTCGCCCAGTCCGTGAGTCGTGTGCCGGGACCGCCCTCGGCCACCGCAAGCCACCACATGGCGCAGAGGGAGAGGATGAAAATCGGCAGCGCGAGGATACGATGCGTCACGATCCTGTCGATCTTGTCGGAAAGCGTCGTCGACGCCCGCCGCGCGGAGCGCTTGAAGGTCTCCCCTATGATCTTGCCTATGTACTCGTAGCGCTGTGCAGTGATGATTGACTCCGAATCGTCATCCATCTCCTTCTCGCAGTCCTTGATGTGGTCCTCCACGTGCACGAGGATGTCCGCAGGCACCTTCAGCGTCTCGATGGCCTTCGCGTCGCGCTCGAACACCTTGATCGCCGCCCATCGGCTCGTGGCATTCTCCACGGCGCCGTGCAGGGACTCCTCGATGTGCGCGAGCGCGTGCTCCACCGACCCGGAGAAAACGTGCGGACGCTCCTCCTTCACGCCCTTCGCCGCCGCCTCCAGGGCCAAGGCCGCAGCCTCCTTCGTACCCTCTCCCGTGAGCGCAGATATCTCGATCACGGGGCAGCCCAGATTCTTCGCGAGCTTCGCGGCGTCCAACCGATCGCCGTTCTTCCTGACGACGTCGATCATGTTCACGGCCACCACCATCGGCAGCCCCAGCTCCAGCAGCTGGGTGGTCAGGTATAGGTTGCGTTCCAGGTTCGAGCCGTCGATGATGTTAAGGATCGCGTCCGGCTTCTCGTTGACCAGGTAGTTTCGCGCAACGACCTCCTCAAGCGAGTAGGGAGAGAGCGAGTAGATGCCAGGCAGGTCCTGTACGACCACGTCCTTGCGCCCGGCGAGGACGCCGTCCTTCTTCTCCACGGTGACGCCGGGCCAGTTGCCGACGTACTGGTCCGACCCCGTGAGGTCGTTGAAAAGGGTCGTCTTGCCGCTGTTGGGATTCCCGGCGAGTGCGATCTTGGTTGCCATTTCCATTCTCCTTCGATGAGGGCTGCCCGCCCTGTTTGACGAATCTAGTTAGACGAGGCGAATTTTAACTTCAAAAAAAATACCTACACGAGTATCCTCCGCGCCAGCCCGCCGTCAACCGCCACGCGGCTGCCCAGCACGCCGACCACGAAGTTGCCGCCCACCTCGGCGACGACCTCCACCTCCATGCCCTCCACGAAGCCGAGCGCCCCCAGGCGGTGGCGGACGGCGTCGTCGCCCGTCACGTCCTTTATGCGGCAACGCTTTCCGATTCCTATCTGCGACAATGGCATCTTCTGCTCCTTCCAATTCTTTCACCGGCCTAATTAGCCGAGACGAAGAATAGTCTACCAAACCGCCCGCGGCCGCGTCAACGGGAAA
>CAMNLN010000384.1 GCA_946543025.1 uncultured Verrucomicrobiota bacterium | reverse complement strand
CGTCAGTAGACGCGAACCTCAAAGATGCGGGCCGAAGGATCGCCCCACGTCGCCGTCACCGTCACGCGCACCGCCTTCAGGCTGCACGCCCTGAAACGGTGGATACGTTGCCGCAGGCCGTTCTCGTGTTCCTCCGCGAGCGTCCGCCATTCAGTCCCGTCAAAC
The DNA here is from genome assembly GCA_946543025.1 of uncultured Verrucomicrobiota bacterium. Lineage (GTDB taxonomy): Bacteria > Verrucomicrobiota > Kiritimatiellia > RFP12 > UBA1067 > RUG572. The sequence continues at coordinate 3,162 of CAMNLN010000384.1, read as the reverse complement.
CCTTCCACGAGGTACTCTTTCGCGAGCGTACGCGGATACGGGTTGAGCGCCACGCGCGACGGCGTGAGGTCCGTGTCGAACGTGAGTCGCACTTCCTGCGCCGTCACTGGCTTCGGGAAATCGAGCCGAAGCGTCTGCGGAAGCGGTTGCGCCGGGTCCGACACCCAGCCGTGCGAACACGCTCCTTCCGGACGTGACACGCCGTCGATCACGTACTCCGCCCGCGAATCGAACGGTTGCCGCACCTGCGGCGTCGCGACGAACGCGTACTGCTCGCCTCTCACGGGTATCCATTCCTTTCCGCTCCTCCACGCACGCCCGTCGGCGGGGCCGATCGGGCGGTTGCGCACCAGCCAGCTCACGCCTTTCGTCTTGCCGATCTCCAGCCACACGTACGGCTTCGTCAGATTCACCGGCCCCTCGCCCGCAAAGCGGACGAACGCCTGCCGCCGCACGGGCGCCGTCCCGCGCCACGTCGCCAGCAGCTTGCCGCCCGCCGGTCCGTTTGTCGGCGTGTCCACCTCCCACACGTACAGCGTGACCGGCACGGGCTCGGTCGATTCGACGCGCATCAGGCACTCCACCGCCTCCAGACGATCGAGCGACCCGCGCGCGAACCAGGCCGCGCGATGGTGCTGCGTCAGGTCGTGCGCCGCGCGATCTGGCTTCATGTGCGGACCTGGCCGCAGGTTGGAATCGTCCTTCCCGAAGAAGTCGCACGTCTTGACGCTCGTCGCCGACACTTTCGCCGCGCGCGCCAGGTCGAGAGGGTCCTCGTTCTTGAGGCCGGGAATGTACTGGTCGTCCTTCAGGAGACGCTGCTGGAGCTCGACGATATGCTTCTGCCCATAGGCGCGTGGGGACAGGCCCTTCTGCACGGCGAACGCCGCCGCCGTGCCGGCGGCCTGTCCGAGCGTGAAGAGCGTCGCCTCCACGCGCACGCTCCCCAGCGCGATGTGCGTCACGCTCTGGCAGCGTCCGGCGAACATGAGGTTGGGGATGTTCTTCGAGTAGAGGCAGCGGTAGGGAATCGTGTACGTTGGCACGCCGGGGTGGTTCTTCCAGTAGCCGTTGCCGTTCGGATTTTCCATGCCGAGCGGGTCGTGCGTGTCGAGCGGCCAGCCGCCGTACGTGATGCGGTCGGAAAACATCTTCCCCTCCAGCGCGTCGTTCGCGGTGAGCACGTAGTCGCCCGTAAGGCGATAGCCCTCCCGCCGCGCGTTCATGAACGGCACGGAAAGGATCTCGGCGTTCGCCGCCTCGGCGCGGCCCTCCCAGACGTTCTTCACCCAGCCCCAGTAGGCGAAGACGATCCGCACCAGCTCGTCGCGCGCGCGCTCGGGATCGACAAGGTCGTCGAACCGGCCGCCGTGCTCGATCCACCACGCCGGCGAAATCGAGCGGATGTGACGCGTGAAGCCGGTCGGCAGGACGTTCGCCCACGGCGGCGTCTCGTATGCCACCGGATAGCCGCGTTTCGCGTAACGGTAGCCGAGGTAGCCGTCCATCAGGCAGCCGCTCATCGTCAGGCTGTCGCGCGTCTCCGGCGCGGGCCACTCGTTGTACTCGTCCTGCGCCTCGCGTCCGTACATGTGGTCCGCCCCGGCGAAGATTCCCACCCAGCCGTCGCCCGTGCAGTCGATGAAGATCGTGCCGCGCGTGCGCGTACGCCGGCCGGTCAGCGTGTCGCGCGCGACCACCGCCGCGATGCGGTCGCCGTCCTTCTCCACGGAAAGGACGCGCTGGTTGGGAATTTCCGTCAGGCGCGGCTCGGCGTCCACCATCAGACGGTACGCGCCGCTGAGCGTCTTGGGCTCTGCGCGCGCCCGCATCAGGTTCGCCTCCTCGCAAAGGCCGCTCTCGCGCATGTCCGTCTTCTTGTTCGGATGCGATCCGGCCGCGCCGTCCGTGCCCACGCCCAGCTCGATGCTCGAGTTGCCGCCCATCACGGGACGGTCGTGGACGAGCGCCGTCCGCGCGCCCGTGCGTGCCGCGGCAAGCGCCGCGCCCATTCCGGCCGTGCCCGATCCGACCACCACCACGTCGTACGTCCCGCCGTCCGCAACCGCGTCCGCTTCGCCCGCGAACCGCACACGCGCCGCAGCCAGGGCGGACGCCTCGTCCGGCGGCACGTAGGTGGCATCCGTCGTAAAGAGGATCGCATCGCACCGCGCAAACGCACCCGAAAGGTCGTCCAGCGACACGTTCGCCTCTCCCTGCGGCAAGTCGAACACGCCCGCCTTCTCCCAACGCCAGCCGTCCTTCTTCGATGCGCCCAACGGATCGCTCTGCCGCCCGTTCACCGTGAGAGCAAAGCGTCCAGGCGAGAACTCCGGCAACCAGTCCTTCGTGCGCACCCACGCGCGCCACATGCCCGCACGCGGAACGGAAAGCGTCGTCTTGGCCGAACCGATCGGCTTGCCCACGCCCGGCGCGATCAGGTAGGCGGACCCCATCTTGTGCGTGAACTGCGTGTCGAGCCGCCAGTCGCCGTAGTCGGCGAACGCCTCGGCCTCCAGCCACAGGAAGCCCTTCTCATGTTCCACCGGCGCAACCGCCGGCGCGCGGAACCCCGCCACCGTCGCCATCATCAACATGCCAACCATTGTCGTTCTCCTTTTATCGGAAAATCAGCACTTATCGGAAAATCAGTACCGTGCCTTGCGGCGGGCCGATCTGGATCGTACCGTCGCCCGTCACGATCACGCCCGCGCGGCGCAGCGCCTTCTCGCTCCCCTTCACGGCGCGTCCGTCCACCGTCACGCCGCCCGCCAGATAGATCGGCTCGACGTTCTGGAGGTCCAACGTCGCGCCAGACTCGAACGCGATCGCGTTGCCTTCCAGATCGTTCGCACCCGCCAGCGACGTCAGCCGCACGTCGTCGATGAAGAGCATCGCGAAGAGCTCGCTCCATTCGCCCGTGGCGAGGACGAGCGTGTGCTCGCCCGCCGTCAGGTTCACGCGCACCGCGCTGCGCTCGAAGTCGTAGTAGTCCGTGCGCGCCGCGTTCGATATCACCACGTTCCCGTCGATCGCAAGCGTCAGCGGAATCTTGAAGCTGTTGTAGTTGTTGCGGCACCCTTGCAGGAAGGACACTTCGTACAAGCCGTCCGCAGGCACCTCCACCGTCTGGCTTATCGTCGTGTTCCGCCGCATGTACAC
>CAMNLN010000383.1 GCA_946543025.1 uncultured Verrucomicrobiota bacterium | reverse complement strand
TCTGATTTTTATTGTGTTTTGTTTCTGTGTCCTACATCCATATCGAAAATGCCGCAGACGAGTCGTCCACGTCACACGACGCGAAATCGCAGACATCGACCGTAAACGACTCGCCGCCTTTCGAAAACGTCGCCTTCCATGCGCGATGCGTCGCTTTCGGCGTCATCGGCTCAAGGCGGCACGTCCATCCGCTCTGGCCGCTGACACGCTCCGCCAGCACGCTTTTACGCGGCGTTCCGCACAACGTGGACTTCGCAAGCAGAAGCGGACCGAACGTCACGTACGTGCCAGCACCGCGCCGTGAAAGTCCTGCCATCTCCGGCGTACTCTCAAGCTGCTCGAAAAGCCGTGTCCGTACATCGGCGTCGTCGGCGACACGCCAGGAATTTACCGACACTTCGCCATCAAGCCGCACGTGAGCCACGTTCCCGACGCATTCGACGGCAAAAGCCCGCGCCCATCCCGGACGACGCACAACGATCTTTCGAGACTTGGCGGACACTGCCGAAATCGAAATCTCGCCGCCAAACGGGTAGTCCCCGGCGATGCGGACGACGACATCTTCGCCGCCGTCGCGCAGCGTGTATCTCCCGGCGAAAAGAAGCGCGACTTCGACAGACCCGCCATCGCCTATCGAAACCGCCGCCTCCGAGACGTCCTTCCACGCGCGCGCCGCGTTGTCGACGCAGCAATGGTGATATTTCATTCCCACCTGGTGCGGAGCCGGAAAATGGCGTGTGCCGTGGGAACGGACGCCGTGGGCAGCCCACTTGCCATCCCGGAACACGCCGGGCAGAAAGCCGTTCAGGAACGCCGCCTCCATCGCGTCAATATGCCGTCCGTCGCCGGTCGCCGCGTAGAGCGCCCGCTCGAGCCGCATGAAATACACGACATCGCAAAGCTCGGTAATCGCATTCGGACAAGCGCGTGCGCCGGTGAAATGGTCGAAGTAGCCGACGCTACCCATTGGGTTGGACTCGTGCGCGAGAAGCTGCCGCTCAATGCGCAATACGGCGTCCGTCAACCTCGCTTTCCTTGCACCTTCCACAACCTCGGCATAGTCAAGAACCCCTTCAAGGCAACTCATCATCTCGTAGGCCTTCGCCCAATGCCCCGGATTCGGATACCACTCGTGGACTGGCCTCCCCGAAAATGCGTTCCGCACGAGATTCGGGACCGGATTGCCGTCGCAGTCCCACTTCGCGACGATTTCGGACGCGAAATCGAGATATTCCTTCCGTCCTGTCGCGCGGTAGAGGATCATGAGCGGCTTCAGGATGCTCATCGAGGGGAGTCCCGCGAAGTACCCCGTGCGGTCGATCGATGGACCTTCCGGGCGCTTCAACTGCGCGATCGTCTGGTCCATCAGGCGAGAAGCCGCGTCGAGAAAAAAGCGGTCGCCCGACATGGAATGGATTTCGAGGAGCGCCCAGACGGTGTATTTCCGCCCCCAGATGTTCCAATTGAACTTTTCGGAGCCGTCCGAATTCGGCCCCGTGTCGAGAGGATCCGAACATGTGCCGATATAGCCGTCGGGACGCTGAAACTCGCGGACGAACGCGTGCGCGTTTTTTTCAATCCACGTCTTGAGGCCGTCGTCGGCGGAGATGGACCATGCGGCGACCGCGCCCAGCATATGCTTTCCCCAGTATTCGCCCTGCCACCATCCCTTGTCGTCGTCGTGCGAACGAAAGGCATTCACCGCTTCGGCGTAGATTGCGTCGCGCATGTCGCCCGAAAAGCGCGCCGAGAGAAACCGGGATTCCTTGTCCTTCCAAAACCCTTCGGCGCCGCCTGCGACGGCACTCGCGGCCGTGAGCGCCGCGGCAAAGGCGACAAGGCGCGTCCTCACCGCACGAACCTCGCGACAAAGCAGCAGGAAAGACGGTCGTTCTTCTTCAGTTCCAGACGATTGCCCGCGACCCTCGCGGCGACAGGCGCAAGGTCGTTCTTGTCATCGAGGATTCGGACGTCCTGAAGCCGCCAGCCGCCCGCGTTCTGAAGCGAGAGGTCTATCTTGTCGAGCCCGCTCCTGTAGTCCGCGACGAGCACGGTGGCGGAACGTCCGTCCGCGCTGATGGCGGCGAACGGCGTGACGCCCTTCTCGGACGACGTGACATGCAGTTTCGTCTTGCACGAACCTATCAGTTCGCCCATCGCCATGAGCGCGTGGAACGGCTTAACGTAGCGACGCTCGAGAACGTCGAAACTGCCCCAGTCCCAGTCGAAGCCGCAACCATAGAAAAACGCCTGGGAAATGCTAGTGTCCTGAAGCTTCGCCTCGACGGCCATCGTGAACGCCGCGGAGTCGGTTCCGTTCATCGACGCAGGTCCCGAATGCGTCCTCAGCCATTGTTCGCGGTTGCCGCGAATCGCGTCCCAGCTGTTTTCCGCGAGAAAATGCCACTCGTCGAAGATCAGCTCCGTTTCCGGGAAGCCGCACTCGGCGACAAGCGCCTTCGCCCGCGCCGCCTGGCGCACGGGTTCGTCGGGATCGACGCCGTACCAGTGCCAGCTGAAGAAATCCGGCGCGACACCGGCCTTCTTGCACGCGGCGAAAAGCTCCCTCGCAAACGGCTCGTCAAGCCACGCAAGCGCGGGCCCGCCAAACTTCAGTTCCGGGAATTCGCCTTTCAGCCGCTTCAGGCACGTGACGAAGAGATCGATGAACTCGGCGCGCGTTCCGCGCCAGCACGGCGTGATGTTCGGCTCGTTGAAAAGCTCCCAGTACTCGATGTCCCACTTGAAGCCGTCCGCCCAGCCGCGCGTGTAGTGGCGGACGATCCCGGCGAGGGCCTCGGCGTATTTCGCATGGTCTGGCGGATTGAGCGTGTTGACGGCGTTTCCGTCGCGCGTGTGCTCGATCGACGTGCCAAGGCGATAGAAGACCTTCATCCTGTTCTCTTCGCGCACGGTCTTGAGAAGGTTGTCCGTTGCCTTGAAGTAGTAGTTCGCGGGATCCTTCGCGTCGAGATGCATTAGAGGGAAGATGAAATGCGTATCAACCACGCGCTGCCCGCCATCGACGAGCGGCGCATCGTGAGACCGCCAGGCATGGAAATTCAGTTTCGCGAGATTGAAAGAGTCCCAAAGCTGCTTCTTGGGCGCAGTCGCATAGCGCGACCGCCAATGCGACGAATGGAGCTTCGGGTTGACATCGCCGCCTTTCGCGGCGAAATCAACTGTGACGCCTCCGAGCGCAACGTCGCCGGCGAAAGAAGCCAGCAGGAAGAGAAGAATCCTGTTCATACGGTGCCTCTATCTGACCATGATGACGAAGCCGGACTCCTTGTAGTACGGCGAATCGCGATCTACCATCCACATGCCGTATGGCT
>CAMNLN010000382.1 GCA_946543025.1 uncultured Verrucomicrobiota bacterium | reverse complement strand
CCGCCTGTGGCGACGTTTCGCATCTACGAACCGGCGGCCGGATGGAGCTATGCGCACGGTGCGCGGCTTGCAAAGTTCAAGGGACGCTTCTTGACGATGTTTGCGAACTGCCAGAAAGACGAGGGACAGTGCGGATCGCGCGTCCTGATTTCGGAATCGGGCGACGGCGCCGCGTGGACGGTACCGCATGTCCTTCTTCCGCCGCAGCGGGGAAAGTCTTCCGATCTGGCCCTCTACGCTGGCGGTTTCATTGAGGATGGCGGCAAGCTGTACGCCTATGTCTTCGGCGGCGAGTATCCGGCGGACCAGCTGCGCGGACCGAACGTGCGGCCGCTCAAGGACGGCTTCGCCTCGAGGTCCGCGTGGATGTTCGTCACCGCGGACGGGCGGACGTGGACAGGACCGACGCCGATTCCCTACTGGATCATCCGTCCCTGTCGGACGCCTTCTGGGAAATGGATCGGCATGGGGCCTCCGTACTATCCGTGGACGACGACGCCCGGCGATCCGACCTCGTGGAAGAAGGCGCCGATCGACATGAAGCGCCTCGCCTCGTTCTCGCCGACGCCGAAGCTGGTCACGGAGAGCCATCTGTGTCCCGGCGGCGACGGCGTGTTGCGTCTGTTCCACCGGACGGAACTCGGCAACATCTGGATGTCCGAGAGCCGGAACGACGGCGCGCGCTGGACGGTGCCGGCGCCGACGTCGTTCGTCCACGACAACTCGATGTTTGCATTCGGCGCGTTGCCGGATGGCAGGACTTTCGTCGTGGGCAATCCTGCCGGCGATCACATGCGTACGCCGCTCGTGCTGATGACGTCGCGCAACGGCGTTGATTTCGACGACTGGTACCTGATTCGCGACACGCCCGTCAAGCGTCGCTTCGAGGGCCTTTACAAGGGAGGCCTCTATGGTTATCCGGAGGCGGTCGTGGCGGATGGCTTCCTGCACGTGGTCTATTCCGTGAACAAGGAGGCGATCGACATCTCGCGCGTTGCACTTGCGGATCTCAAGCCGCTGTCGTCGCATGTCATTGCGGACGGGGAGTTCGTCGCGCCGCCGGTAACGGGACACGTGCACGCCTCGACGCTCGTGCCGCTGAAGGGGGAGGGGGACTATCTGGCGGCGTGGTTCGAGGGCTCGAAGGAGAGCGCGAGAGACGTGGCGATCCGAGGCTCGCGGCGGATCGGCGGCAAATGGGAGCCGGTGCGGACGTTCGCGAAGGTCAACCCGGAGTCGCCGCACTGGAACCCGGTGCTGCGGCGTGCGGACGACGGGCGCATCGAGCTATTCTTCAAGGTGGGGCGCAACTGCGCGGACTGGCGCACCTATGTGCAGGAGAGCCGCGACGAGGGTCGGACATGGAGCGCGGCGCGTGAACTCGTCCCCGGCGACGTGTGGGGCGGCCGAGGCCCCGTGAAGAACAAATGCCTGAAGCTGAAGAGCGGCCGGTGGCTCGCGCCGGCGTCGCGCGAGTTCGATCCGGCGGACCAATGGAAGCTGGAGACGCTCTGGCGCGCGTTCGTGGACATCTCCGACGATGACGGCAAGTCGTGGCGTGCATCGCCGCCGTTTCCCGTGCCGGCCGATGCGCCCGCGCGGGGGAAGCGGCCGTTCGGCGTGATCCAGCCCACGCTGTGGGAGGACGAGAAGGGCGTACATGCCCTGATGCGCGCGACCGACGGCTGGATCTGGCGGACGGACTCGACGGACGATGGCGAGACATGGAAGGAGTGCCGCCGGACTTCGCTTGAGAACATCAATTCCGGCCTTGATTGCGTCCGTGCATCCGACGGGCGGCTCTACTTGGCGATGAACGGGCCGAGCGACGGGAAGGGGTGGGGCTCGCGCAACCATCTGGAGGTGAAGGTGTCCGAGGACGGCGGCGAGACGTGGAAGACGTTCGCCGTTCTTGCCGACGACCCTCTCAGACATGTTGGGCGGAAGACGGAATTCTCCTATCCGGCGGTCATCGAGCCGCGCCCCGGCGTGCTGGCGATCACCTTCACCTGGAACCGCCGCCAGATACGGTTTGTGGAAATGCGGTTGCCGTCTCGTCAAGCGTTGTGATAAACTAGGGCAACAGTAGCGGAAGAATAAAGACACGATGGCGAGGATGGAGAAAAAATGAACATGCGAATTGTCGCCTTTGCGGTTGCCGGCGGCTTGATGTTGCCGGCAGGGGCGTTTCAGCGTCCCACCAAGGCCAATTGCGATTTCCGCGCCGCCTTCAGCAAGCCGATTGACTGGGACAGTACCTTGCTGTTCGGTAACAACAACACCTATGACCCGAACCTCGGTGGCCTCCGCACGGGATACTATACGCTGTCGTCCGACCTCGTGACGGGTCGGATCGTGATCGACAATGGCATCCAGACGACGGTGTTCGATCTCGGGGAAGGCCGCACGATGACCTTGATCGGGCAGTCTGGAACCTCGCCTGCGCTCGGGGCCACGGGTGCGGGATCGGGCGGGACGGTCCAGCTGAAAAGCGGCACGATTCTGTTGCCGGCCTCCTACCCCGGCGTGACAACTTACCCGTACCTTGGCCTGCCGCGTTCGGGCGCGAACACGGATTCTTACGGTCATGATACGACATTTATCGTGGGCGGCGGCTCGACGACGGCCTTGCTGGACCTGGGGGGCGTGAACTTGCGCTGGGGCACGAACAACTGGTTGATTGTCACGAACAATGGGTACGTGGCGGTGAAGGGGAAAGGGACTCTTCTGGCCGATTCCGGCGGGCACGCCACGGCCACGCGCAACGGCATCCGTGTGACGGACGGCGGGGTGTATTCAAACTCTCAAGCTGGCGTGGTGCTGCCGTTCGAACTATTTGGAGTGGCGGGCAGCACAGGGAACGTGTTCGAGGTGACGAACGGCGGGCGACTGGAGGGCTGGGAACGGTTCGACCTGAAGGCGAGCGCCGGCAACGTGCTCGCGTTCCGCGGCGCCGCCACGCACCAGACGTTCAACGTGACGAACGAAACCTCGACGTGCGCCATCCGCGGCACGGGGACGCGCCTGGAGGTGACGGACGGGGCCAGGTTGGATATCCTCACCGGCACGTCGGAACGCGGGCGTATCTGGCTCGGACTGGGCGAAAACGAATGTTCGAACGTACTGTACGTGGCCGGTACAGGGGCGCGTTTCACCTGCACGGCGACGCACGGGTGCCTGATCGGCCAGTCGCGCTCCGAGGGTAACCGCGTGGAGGTGTGCGACGGCGCGGAGGTCGTCATGCCGAACACGCACATCGGGCAGGGCGGATCACCCGAGAAGCCGGCGAAGGGGAACGTGGTGCGCGTGACGACGGGCGGCACGTTCACGGACTCG
>CAMNLN010000381.1 GCA_946543025.1 uncultured Verrucomicrobiota bacterium | reverse complement strand
TCGCGGTGCCACGTCGCGATCGGTTTCATCGAGACGCCGTCCGAATCCCAAGTCTGCGAGAACTGGCGCGTGGCGAGAAACGACGCGGGGTCGTAGAAACCAACCGACTTCACGGGCCATTCCGCGAACACCTCCGTGAGCGGCGCGGACGGCGACACTTCCATGTACACGGCGTTCCAGCCGCTGTATAGGGAGAACGTCTGGGTGACGGTCACGTCGGCACATGCGACGAAAGCCGACAACAACGCCGACGCCAGTGCCAGGGCCTTGACACCGCCAGCAAATCGCAGTTCCATTTTCAGAGACCTCTCTTTCATTTAGGGGGGACGATCCTCTCGCCCGTATGCCATGTGATCAGGTGCCAGAAGAGCGAATGGCGCGTACGGCCGTCGGGACGGTCCCAGCACTCCCAGAACGTCCAGAACGGCGCCCAGTTTCTGTCGAAGCCTTCCGAGTGGCGGATGGGATTCAGCTCAAGGGCGCGCTGACGCGAGCGCCCCTTCACGGTCGTCGAGCTCCAGAAGGGCCATACGCGCGTATAGGACGCGACTTCTGCGCGCGAGCCGTCCTTCGATTTCGAGTACCGGCGCTCGCTCGTCCAGAACGGGAATACCGTAAAGCGCGTCTCAAGCGTCCGGTCCGACTCCAGCTCCGAATCCTCCACCAGATACCAGCCGTAGCGGCGCGTACGTTCCTCCACCTTTTCCTTGCGCCCCTTGCCGGCGTAGGAATAGCCGTCGACCGTCTCGTAGAAGGGCCAGACGGAGATACGGTCGCGAACGGAGGAATGCAGGACGTCCACGAGCGGCCATGGCATCCGCCAGCGCGTGGCCTTGTCCGTCTCGGCGTACGAGAAGAACGGCGGCAGCACGAGCGTCTGCGACTCGCGCAGGCGGCGGATCTGTCCGTAGAACGGCCAAAACATCCAGGACGATCCGTAGCCGGCCGTGTCGCGGTCCTCGCGGTAGTCCGCCCACGTGACAAACGGCCACAGCAGGTATCCGTGCCCGGATTCGCGTTGCGTGGCGGTGCCGTAGAACGGCCACACGCCCGTGCCTTCGCGCGGAGCGTCCCGCCACGTGATGAACGGCCACAGGATCGCGCGGCTACGTACGCCCTTCACCGAGTAGGATTGCCAGATCGGCCACATCACGAAGTCCCAGTCGTCCATGAAGAAGAAGTGCGGATGGTGCCCGTAGAACGGGAAAAAACCCCAGTATCCCTCGTCCTTCCGATCGCATCCGCTGAACCAGAAGGGAAACACGTTGCAGCTCCACGACGGATCGTCGTCGCGCCCGTCGCCGTAGACGATGAGCGCGGCATGCCACCAGTCGGCCTTGTTGTGCTCGTGATAGGTGCCGAGCGGCCACAGCACGTCGCATGTGAACGTATCGGAGGCCGGGGCTTCGACCTGCGACCAGAACGGACGGACCGCCCAATACGACGACGGACCTGGCGCCGCGCGGCGATACTGGAAGAAAGGCCCGAAGTTCCAGTTGGACTCCGTCCGTCCTCCGATCCGCGCTCGCTCGGCCTCGATGTCGGCGGCACGGGCGACAAGGGACAGAAGAACGAGCGACAACAGGCAAGCCGGACCGCTCAAGAACCTTAAGGACATTGAACGCCCTCGCGGCCTTCTGCCATCGCCCTTTACCATGCAGCTCACCTCTTCACCTGAACGGCCTTCTGCAGCCTCTCGAACTCTCCGAGGTCATATTCGGAGAGTTCCTTCTTGCGGTCACGGATCTTCCTGAGCGTGACGCGCGCCTGCGACCGGCTGCGGTCATCGCCTTTCGCGATCTGTACGCGGGCAAGCGTAAGATACATGCGCACGTCCTCGACCTGGCCGTTCTGCCCCTTGGCGAGGCCGATGGCCTTGTTGATGCAGGACTCCGCCTCGTCAAGGTTCTTGCTCTGGTCGAGGAGCGCCGCTCCAAGTGTCTCCCAGGACACATAGAGATTCGGCTCGGTCTTGACGGCCGCACGCGCGAAGATCTCGGCCTCGTCGAAACGCTTGAGGCGACGCAGCACCTCCGCGAGGTCGTTCTGGGCGGCGGCGAGCGGGCGCTCCGCCGATGCCGAACGGCGCAGGAACATTTCCGCGTCGGTATACGCGCCCTTCCGTAGGCTCAAGGAACCCATGACGTAGTTGGCAAGCTTGTTTTCGCGGTCTTGGCGCAACACCTGACGCGCATGCATTTCCGCGCCATTGCCGTCATCCAACGCGATGTCAAGGTTCAGGATCATGTTGCCAAGGCTGAGCACGTCGGGGCGGGACCTAGAAGCGGCAACGAGGGCGTCGCGCGCCTGCTTCTGGAATTCTTTGCCCTTGCGCATCCATACGAGGGCGCGCGTCATCTGAACGTAATAGTTGCGCGGCGAATCCGCGATCGTCTCCATCTTCGGCAAAATCACGTCCTGCAGCTCCTGGAACGCGGGAGCCTTCGCCGCCTCATCCTTCGCCTGGTCGATCTGCTGGAGCAGGACGCCGGCGAGAAGCGACCAGGCCTGCAGGCTCTTCGGCTGCATGTCCGTCACCTTCTGGAGAGCCAAGCGGGCAGCGCCGAGGTCATTGTTCATCAGGTGCAGGAGCGCCCAGTCGAAACTGGAGGTTTCGTTGCTCGGGGCGGCCTTCACCGCCTTGGAGAGGAAGTCCTTCGCCTCGTCCAACGCGCCCCTCTGCAGGGAGAGACGCATCATGCCCATGAGGGCGTCATGGTTCTTCTCGTCCTTGTCGAGCACCTGCTGGTAGACCTCGCGCGACTTCTGCGCCTGATTCCCCGAGGCATAGATCGCGGCCATCATGTTCAGCAACCCCGCTTGCCGATCAACCGGAACGAAGTTGATGGCGCGCTGCACCTGGGCGATGGCGTTACCAACCTGCCCCGAACGCGCCCATTCGTAGCCCAGGCGAACGAATATCTCCGGCGACCGGATGTACCCATAGTAGCGCGAGAGCGACCAGAGCAAGTAGCGCCGCTTGGGATCGTCTCGAATCTCCTTGAGCCGCCGCTCGATCTCCTTCCGGTGCGGGACGGCCGCCTTCGCGCCCACGCGCGCCATCTCGAATTCGTTGAAAAGCGTACAGATGTTGTCGCAGTCAATCGTCTTGAGGACGAGCTCGTAGAGCTCGAACGCGTCATCGTCCTGGCCGAGGTCCTGAAGCGTGACGCCAAGGTTGTTCGCGATAAAGCCGATGTGCCGACGTAGCTGCATCCGCATCCTGTCGACGGGATCGTCAATCTCGTCGATCGCGCGCGACCCCTTTTTCCCCACGGAGTAGAGAACAGGCTCCATCGCCTTCCAGAACGCCAGGAAGTCGGCCTTCGCCTTCGCGCCGTCGACTTTCTTGACATCC
>CAMNLN010000380.1 GCA_946543025.1 uncultured Verrucomicrobiota bacterium | reverse complement strand
CGAGGTGCACGCGGTTGCGTTCGCCGCCGGAGAGCACCCCCACCTTCTTCTGCTGGTCCGCACCGCGAAAGTTGAAACGCGTGCAGTAGGCCCGACCGTTGAGCATCCCGCTTCCGGCAAGGTTCACGAACTCGCCGCCGCCGGTGATCTCCTCGTACACGGTATGCTCCGGATCGAGCTTCGTGCGCAGCTGGTCCACGTAGCTGAGCTGCACCGTCTCGCCGATGCGCAGCTCGCCCGAGAGCGGCTTCAGCTCGCCCGTCATCAGCTTGAAGAGCGTGGTCTTGCCCGCGCCGTTCGCCCCGATCACGCCCACGATGCCGCCGCGCGGCAGGTCGAAGTTGAGGTCCGTGTAGAGCATCTTGCCGTCGAAGCCCATCGCCACATGCTCCGCGCGCACCACGAGGTTGCCGAGACGCGGGCCGTTCGGGATGCGGATGACGAGATCGTCCTCGCGCGCCTCGCGCTGCTGCGCGGCCAGCTCTTCGTACCTTTTCACGCGCGCCTGGCTCTTCGAGTGGCGGCCCGACGGGTTCGTATGGATCCACTCCAGCTCGTTCGCGAGCAGCTTCTGGCGACTCTTCTCGGCCTTCGCGTCGCGCGCCATCTGCTCTTGCTTCTGCTTCAGCCATTCCTCGTAGTTGCCCTTGTAGGGATAGCAGATGCCGTGGTCAAGCTCAAGTATCCATTCCGTCACGTCGCTGAGGAAGTAGCGGTCGTGCGTGACGACGATGAGCGTACCCTTGAAGTCCTTCAGGTATTCCTCCAGCCACTGCACCGTCTCGGCGTCGAGATGGTTGGTCGGCTCGTCGAGGAGCAGCACGTCTGGATCCGAGAGCAGCAGGCGGCAGATCGCCACGCGGCGGCGCTCGCCGCCGGAGAGGACGGCCACCTTCGCGTCCTTGTCCGGACAGTGCATCGACGCCATCGCGCGCTCCATCTGGTTCTCGACGTTCCAGAGGTCCTTCGCGTCGATCTCCTCCTGGAGGCGCTCCATCTCGGCCGCGGCCTTCGGGTCGTCGAGGTTGCAGCAGAGGTCCTCGTAGCGTTCGATCTTGGCCTTCGCGTCCGCGATGGCCTCCTCCACGCACTCGCCCACCGTCTTGGAGTCGTCCAGCTCCGGCTCCTGCGGCAGATAGCCCACCTTGGTGCCCTTCGCCACCTGCACGGTGCCGATGAGATCCGTATCAAGGCCTGCAAGAATCTTGAGGAGCGAACTCTTGCCCGCGCCGTTGCCGCCGATGACGCCGATGTGAGCGCCGTAGAAGAACGAAAGGTTGACGTCCTTGAGGATTGTCTTCGTCCCCTGTTGCTTGGTGACGTCGATGAGCGAGAACTGATATTCGCCTGCCATGATTTTTCCCTTCAATTGCGTGTCGCGCTTATTCTACCATAAACGCGCCGCCCTGCGTGTGAATAGAAATTCACAGCGAAAAAACACGGACCTTCGATTGGATTGAAGATATCTTCTATTTCCGGTTCTTCGTGCGTTTCTTCAGTCAAACGTCTGGGAGCGGGTGATGGCGAGGATGTTACGGCCATTGAGCTTGTTGACGTGCGCGTCGGCGACTGCCTTCGTCTAGTTCGCCTCGAACCGTTCCTGCGCGAAGGCTACGAAGGACTTGAACACGCCGTTATATCCGTTGATGTCGAGTGGCATTGCTAGGTTTCTCTTGGATGTCTATTTTCGATTTGTTTACACAGAATGCGTCAAATGGTTACCTGAATTTGATCGTCGAGAGCGAACAGTCGCGCGCGGGGACGCATCGCGGGCGGGAGCGCCGTGCGGGTGGGCACGCCCATCACGTAGATGCCCTTCCCGCGCAACTTCGACACGCCGTATTGCGCGAGGAAGGACTCCACCGCCGACGCCGACGCGAAGAACACGTCGTCGAACGGCGGCAACTTGTCCCCCGACGCGCAGAACTCGTTGTCGTAGAGCACCATGTCATCCACCTTCGCGCCCGCATGCTTCAGCGCGCGCGCCACGGCCGGACCCGCCTTCGCGCTCCTCAGGCGCAGGATGCGCCGCCCGCGCAGATCCATGCCGCGAATCTCGTCAATGAGCCCTGCCGCCGAGAAATCCCTGGCAGGCACCACGTCGCTCGACACGCCGTACTTTCGCAGATCCGCGTCCGTCCCCGAGCCGCACGTGAAGAATTCCGGCAGCTGCCGCCGGTCGCACGGACACGCCGCGAAGAAGATGCGCACCGCCGAGGGCGAGGTCAGCACGATGCCGTCGTAGGCGGAGGGATTCAGGGAAAGCTTTCGCGGTACGAGGCGTATGAGCGGCCAGCGGATTGGCTTGCCGCCACGATCCTCCACGGCGAGCGCGGCCTTGTCCTGCACAGCCTCCGAGCATGTGAGCAGCACACGCCGCCCCGCCAGCTCGCCGAGGGTCGGCCAGCGGTGCGTCGCCACGTTGCCGACGATCAACAGGCCCGGACGGTCCTCGCCCGACACCGACTTCACCGCGCCGAGCGTGGTCTGAACGACCTCCTCGCGTGGCCCGGCCGCGTCGAACACGAACGCGCACGGCGTCTTGGCCGGCCACCCCTCCTTTCGCAGGCGCTTCGCCTCCTCGGCGGCCACGCGCAGGGACATGAAGAGCACCTGCGGCGTCTCCGTGCCCGTCGAGCGCGGCGTGTAGGCCGTGAAGCCGCGCGACTCGCCGCGCCGCGTAAGCAGGATGCCCGTGCCGGTGGTGGCGGCCGTGAGCGCGCTCACGCCCGGACGCACGATGAACGGAATCTTGAGCGCCGTCAAGGCGTCCGTCTCCTCCGCGAGCCGTCCGAAGAGCCCCGCGTCGCCGCCCTTCAGGCGCACCACGCGCTTCCCCTTCCGCGCCTCGTCGCAGACAAGCCGCGTAATTTCCGCTTGCGTCATCGTGTGCGCGCCGCAGCGTTTGCCAACAAAGATTGAGGTTTGAGGGTTGAGGATTGAGGATTGTCCGAGGAGCGCGTCGTGCAGGACGATGTCGGCGGCAGCGACGTCGCGCTGGCCGACGATCGTGCAGAGGCTCGCGTCGCCCACCCCCGCGCTCACGAACCGCACGGCCTTCACGAAACGCCGACGCATCGCCATCAATCGTTCGTTGCCGGCCTTGAAGACGACCGCCAAATAGCCCTGCGCCTCTGGCGGCGTCAGCTCGTCGAGCGGAATCGGCGTCACCTCCACGCCTTCGGGCAAGCCCCCGCCGCAGAGGCGGCGCAAGCCGGCCATCGCCATCAGCACGGCGTCGTACGCGCCCTTCCGCACCTGCTCCAGTCGCGCGTCTACCGCACCTCGGATCGGCAACAACTTCGCCTTGGGGAACACCTTCTTCGCATACGCCGCCCGCCGCTCGCTCGACACGCCGA
>CAMNLN010000379.1 GCA_946543025.1 uncultured Verrucomicrobiota bacterium | reverse complement strand
CACTACGTCCTTTCCAGCTCGCCGCACACGCACGCGAAAATCAGCGTGAGCGCGCTCATGCTGGACGTTCTCCTCGCGCTGTTGCCGGCCACGGCCTGCTCGATCTGGTTCTTCGGGATGAAGGCCGCGTTCCTGATCGGCACCTGCGTCGCGGCGTGCGTCGTCACCGAGGCGCTCTGTCGCCTCGCGATGAAGCGAGAGAACACGGTCGGCGACCTCTCGGCCGTCCTGACCGGCCTCCTGCTTGCCCTCAACCTGCCGCCGGACCTCCCGCTCTGGATGGCCGCCCTCGGCGGCGTGTTCGCGATCGGTGTCTGCAAGCAGGCGTTCGGCGGCCTCGGCTACAACCCCTTCAACCCCGCCCTCGCCGCGCGCGCGTTCATGCTCATCTCCTTCACGGGCGCGATGACCACCTGGAGCTCCTCCGCCTGGCGCGGGGCCGACGCCGTCACCACCGCCACGCCCCTCGCATTCATCAAGAAGGGCGCGGACGGCTTCGATTGGTCGCAGGCGACCCTTCTCAAGGACCTCTTCCTCGGCAACGTCAACGGCTGCATCGGCGAGGTGTCCGCCCTCGCGCTCCTGATCGGCGCGGCTTACCTTCTGTTGCGCAAGGTGATTACCTGTCATATTCCGGTTGCCTTCATTGGCACGGTCTTCCTCTTCGCGCTTTGCAAGGGCGGCGTCCCGCCGCTCATACATGTCCTCTCCGGCGGCGTGGTGCTGGGCGCGTGCTTCATGGCCACGGACTACGTCACTTCGCCGACTACCGCCAAGGGCAAGCTCGTCTTTGGCTGCGGGTGCGGACTTCTCACGATGTGCATCCGCTCCGGAGGCGGCTATCCCGAAGGCGTCTCGTTCGCGATCCTCATCATGAACGCGCTTTGTCCGCTCATCAACCGCTGGACGCAGCCCAAGGCGTTTGGGAGCAAGAAGTGATTAGTGGCTAGTGGTTAGTGAAGAGTTGAGAAGTGTGAAGTGAGGATTTGCAAGCAATGAAGAAGATCTTACAGCTGGTTCTGGCGTTGACCGTCATATCCGCCGTCTGCGCGGCCGTCCTGGCACTCGTGAACAGCAAAACGAAGGATCGCATCGCCAGCCTGACGGCGGAGAAGACGGCGAACGCCGCCAAGGCCGTTCTACCATCCGGCGTCATAGCCACCGACACGCGCCCCGATCCGAGCAACGCGGACCTGAAGGTCACGGTCGGCTACGCCGACGCGGCTAAGGCCAAGATCATCGGCTATGCCGCGCCCGGCATGAGCCCAAAGGGCTACGGCGGCGAGATACGCCTCATGGTCGGCCTCACGGCCGAACGCAAGATCGTCTCCTATCGCGTCCTCGCAGCGAACGAGACGCCCGGACTTGGCGCGAAGTTGGGCGACGCGGCGTTCGCGAACCAGTTCGACGGCAAGAACGGTCCGGCGTTGAAGGTTAAGAAGGACGGCGGCGAGATTGACGCCATCACCGGCGCCACCATCACCTCGCGCGCCGTTTGCGACGCAATCGCGGACGCCTGCGCGCGAGTTGACCGCATCGAGGGCAAGTCCTCCGCCGATCCGGCCGCCGAGGCCGCCGCGCAGGCGAATGCCGACCGCAAGGCCGTCGGCAAGATGTTACCCCTCTCCGAGGATCTTGTCCGGAAGGTTCTGCCCAAGCCCGCCGCCACGCTCAAGCAGGTTCCCGCCGCCGCAGACGAGGCGTTTCCCGCCTACGTGGCCAAGGATGCCGCCGGCGCGACCGTCGGCTACGCCGTGGTCGGCACGGGCGAAAGCTCCGGCCCGAACGGCAAGATTGTCCTCCACATCCTGTTCGGCTTTACCGCCGCCAAGGTGCCAGCGCTCCGTCCGCAAGTCAACCTCAACCAGCCCGACGTTCCGATGACCGACATGGAAGCCGCCCAGCGCTCGGCCCACGTAAAAGCTCTTGACTCCGCGTTCGCGCGCGTCCGGGCACTCGCGGACTAACGGCATGGGGCGCAAGCGAAAGAGAAAATCGGCGGCCGTCGCATGGCTCGAGCATGCCGCGCTCCGCACGACGTGCGCGGTCGTGAACGCAATCCCCTACCGTCTGGCCTGTGCGCTCGCGCGCGGTACGGCCTGGACGCTCGTGTGCCTCCTCGGTTTCCAGCGCGCGCGCACGTACGCGCGGATTAGAGAGGTGTTCCCCGACAAGTCCCCGAAAGAGGTTCGACGTATCGCTGTCTTCTCGCTCGCCAACATTCTCCAGAACGCCGTCGAGATGATCCGCGCCCCGCGCCTCACGAAGAAATGGATCACGAAGCACGTCAAGGACATGCCCACGTACGCAGGCCGTCTTCAGGCAATCCTCGCCGAAGGTCGGGGCGCGGTCATCATGGTGCCGCACGCGGGCAACTGGTACATGGCCGCCTGGGCGATGGCCCGCTACGGCATGCCGCTCTGCGCGATCGCAGCCCGCCAGCGCAACCCGTACATCAACGCCTGGATGGCCCGCCAGTACGGATCCATCGAGGTGTTGACGCGCGGCGAGGCCGCCACGCTCCACGATATCCGCGAACGCATCCGCCACGGACGCGCCTTCGCCATCCTGCCCGACCTGCGCGTGCCGAGCCCCGACGTGGAGGTACCCTTCCTCAACGGGACCGCGAACGTCTCGCACGGCGGCGCGCTCTTTGCCGTCGCCACCGGCGCGCCGCTCGTCGTGGCGATGATGCGCCGCGAGAACGGCCTTCACGCCTTCGACCACCTGGCCACGCTCAAGCCCGACCCAGACGCCCCCGACAAGAAGGAAGAGGCCTGCCGCCTTACGCGCGAGGCGATGGCCCTTCTCGACGCCGCCATCCAGAAGACGCCCGAGCAGTGGTTCTGGTACAACAAGCGCTGGCTGCTCCAGCCCGTCAAAAGGCGGAAATCGAAACGGGCCCCAGCAGCCCCGACGGCAGCAGCGGATCGGACGGCTTGTACGGATTGATGTTCGTGCGCGTCAAGCGCTTGTCCTCCGGCAGGCCCGCGTCGTAGATGAGCCGATTCGGCCACAGGTTCGTCACACGCACCTCTAACGCGTTTCCTTTCTCCTTTATGCTCGCCGCCGTCACGAGGAACGGCGCCGTCCATGCCGTACCGGCCAACTTGCCGTTCACGTACACGGTGGCCACGTCTTTTACGCCCCCCAAGTCGATCCGAAGGGTCTGTCCCTTCGTCCAGCCGGGCGGCGCGTCGAAGGTCGTCCGATACGTCGCCGTGCCAGAGTAGTGGCAGATGCCCGGCTCCGGCCGCATGGTCCAGTCCACAAGGGCGACGAAGTCCACTGGCTTCTCCGGCCCGCCCCAGACAGGATCAAACGCCACCGACCACGGGCCCGAGAGGGGCGCGCTCCCGCGCGACCGCTGAATAGGCGAACCACCAT
>CAMNLN010000378.1 GCA_946543025.1 uncultured Verrucomicrobiota bacterium | reverse complement strand
CCGTGCGGCGTGATGACGTTCGGCATCAAGGGCGGCCGCGCGAAGTCGATCAAGTTCATGGACGCGCTCAAGGTCATCGGCATCGTCACGCACGTGGCGGACGCCTGGAGCTGCGTGCTGCACCCGGCCTCGCACACGCATCGCCAGCTTACCGACAAGCAACTGAAGGAGGCGGGCATCCCGCCGGATCTCATCCGCCTCTCCATCGGCCTCGAGGATCCGCAGGACCTCATCGCCGACCTCAAGCAAGCGTTGGCGAAGGTGTAGAGAAGGGTGAAGAGAGAAAAGGGAAGAATGAAGGGTGAAAAGTTGAGGGGCGGGAGGTGGCAGGCGTATGTTGTGTCGGCGGCGCTTGTCCTGTGCGGCGGCATGTATGCCGTCGAGCCTTCCGCCGCCACTTTCGCCGAATCGAAAACGCTTGCCCTTCAGATTGCGCTCGATCGGCGCGGCTTTTCATGCAACGCGATCGACGGGCAGTGGGGGCGAAAGTCGCAGGTGGCCCTCGCCACGTATTGTGCCGTCCACGGCTACGCCGTGCCGCCTACGCCAGAGATCGCACACGATATTCTCTTCCCGCGCGAGCGGAACCTCTTTCGCGTCGAGACCGTCACGCAGCGTGAACACGACGCGCTCGTGCGCATCCCGTTCACGCCCGAAGGCAAGGCCTCGCTGAAGACGATGGGCTACGAGACGATCATGGAGATGTATGCCGAGCGCGGACACCTCACGGAAGGTGCCTTGCGCCGGCTCAACCCGGCCGTCGCGTGGCCGAACCCGCCCGTGGGAACGCGCGTGAAGATACCGGATTTCCTGTATGGGCAGGATGTCCGATTGAGGGCGTCTGTCCTGCGCGTCACGCTTTCGCGATTCGAGGTCACGGTGTTCGACGAGAAGGGGCGGCTGATCGCGCTTTTCCCCTGTTCGATCGCCGCCGAGAAGGCCAAGCTGCCGTCCGAGGGCGAGCTGCAGGTGACAACCATCATCCCACACCCCGATTATACCTACACGCCCGACCGCGTCACGAAGGGCGGGCGTATCGTGCGTCGTATCTTCCCGCCAGGACCGAACAATCCCGTCGGCAGCTCGTGGATGGGTCTCACGTTGCCCGGCTACGGCATCCACGGCACGCCCAAGCCCGAGACGATCGGATGCGCCGAGTCGCACGGTTGCTTTCGGCTCGCGAACTGGAATGCCGTCCGTCTTCGCAAGATGTGCGAGACGGGCACGAGCGTCGTGGTCGAGAAGTGAGACGTCACGGAAGACGGCCTACGAAGATCGAGTTGCCGCCCGTGCCGATCCAGAGCGTCTTCTTGTCGAACGGATCGACTGCAAGTGCCGAGGCGTTCCAGTTCTGGAGACCTGGACCTTCGAGGCATGTCCACGTGACGCCGTCGTCGCGCGAATGGATCACGCCTCCGCCGACGGAATGGTCGTGATACGGGTGGTCCGTGAGCGACACGAACAATTCGCCGCCTGAGATGATTGCTGCGCCGCAGAACTTGTCCGCGAACACCTTGCGCCATGTCTTGCCCGCGTCCGTGCTCAGCCACGCGCCGCCTTCGTAGGTCGTGTGGTCGCGCCATTCGCTCCGCGCCGTGACAAGCACGCGATCGCCCTCCGCGGCCACGGCCTTTACCGCGCCGATCAGCAGCGAGGACGGCGTAAGGCGTCGCCACGCCGGGGCGGGCCGCGCTGCTGCGTGGCCGTAAACCGCTCCAGCCTCTCCTTTCTCGCCTGATACACCCGCGTAGAGGCGGTCGGGAACATGCGCGAGCACCCGTACGCGCGACGCTTCCGGGAACGCCGTCGGATCGGTCGATGCCCAGGTGAGGCCGCCGTTCGTGCTTTCGACCAGTCCTTTCGGCCCTGCGTACAGGAGATGGTAGTCCGGCTTGTGCCCAAGCACGGTCAGGTTGTGAACCTGCATGTCGATCCAACCGCTCGCCGCGTTGGTGCAGGGCGTCCACGTCTGGCCGCCGTCCGTGCTTTTCGCCACGCATCCAGAACCGCCGCCGCCCCAGGAGCCGAACCCGGCCCAGACCGTCATCGGATCGTCGGGCGCTTCGGCTACGCAAAAGCATGAATTGGCGAACTTGCCGGGCACACCGGACATCGGGCGCGTCAGCGTGCGCCCGTTGTCGTCCGTCGTCAGGAGGCCGATGTCGTAGTAGCCCAGGTAGAACCGTCCTCGCCGGTGGATTGACGGCGTGATGGAATGAAGACAGGTGACTTCGAGGCCTGTGCCGGCGATCTTGCCGTCCGTGCGCTCCTCCGAGTAGCGCTGGGACCATGTGGCCGCGCCATCCTCGGTTGCGTAGACCATGCCGGACGTTCCGAACGCGAGGCGTGACGGGTCGACAGGCGAGAGGGACATGCACGTGACGCTCGGCCCCCAGAAATCGAGCCAGCCGAATCGCTGTGCAGGGAACATGCGTTTCCAGGTGAGGCCGCCGTCGGTCGTGCCGTAGATGCCCGTGCACCACCACGTGGCGCCGCCGGTCCAGACGACGTCGGGGTTGCGCGGATCGACGGCGATGCAATCCGTCCAGGTGCAGAGATTGTTGCCGTTGCCCGGCTTGCCGGCCACCTGCCTCAGCCCGTTGTTGCGCGGTTGCCACGTGCGCCCGCCGTCGCCGCTACGGTACACGCCTGCCGACCAGGGATGCTCGCCGCCTTTCTGCATCAGCGTCACGTAGACGACCTCGGGCGACGACAGGCTCCACGCGAGACGGCGCGTACGCAGGTGGGAGGGAAGTCCCTCGTTGGACGGTACCCACGTCTCGCCGCCGTCGTCGCTGCGGAAGACGCCCTTGTCCGTCGTCGCCAGAAGGCGGGCGGCGTTTGCGGCGTCGATCGCGAGGTCGAAGACGTTGACATCCGTTGCGAGGCCGCTCTTTACCGCCATGCGCCACGTCTCGCCACAGTCGTCTGAGCGCCAGATCTCGCCGCGCGCGCCTTTGTGCGTACGGGGCTGCCCGACGGCGGCGTAGAGGACGTTGGGGTTGTCGGGCGCGAACGCGAACTTCGCTATCTGGACCGTGTGGCGGCTGGACGAGACGGGCGGAAGGCCGTCGCGCTTCTCCTGCCACGTACGGCCGCGGTCGATCGTCTTGTAGATACCTCCCGGCGAACCGAGAAAGAGAATGTCGGGATTCGTCGGATGCTCGGCGATCGTCTCGATGAACATGTTCTTAAGGCCGCGGTTGCGCATTTCATAGTGCCGCCCCGCATCCTCGGAGACGTAGAATCCGCCTACGTCGCATCCGACGAAAAGCCGGTCTTTCGCGTGCCGGCTCCAGAGGATCGACTGTATCCAGCCGCCGCCGCCCGGCCCGACGCTCCGCCAGGACAGACTTTCCGCCGCGAGTCCCTGAACCCGTTCGGGAAGAGG
>CAMNLN010000377.1 GCA_946543025.1 uncultured Verrucomicrobiota bacterium | reverse complement strand
GTGGACTACACGCTCGCGAACCACCCGGGCATCGTGCGCATGGACGTGCTCACGAACGGCGTCTCGATCGGAGTCGAGCACCTCGCGACCTTCACCGGCGACTATAGCGTGACCGAGTCCGACGTGGTGCAGCCTGGCTCGCGCACCCTCCGGTGGCGCGCGCGCAAGGACTGGCGCGGAAACCTGGCCACGAACGCCGTCGTCCGACTGAGCGCATACTACACGAATCAGATCGACCAGATCCCGGGCGTTTACATGAGGGTGGACTTGAACGACGGCCAGTCCGCCTCCAGCTATCCTGTGGTCTATACCTTCACAGGCCCGTCAACGGACGACGCCGGACACGCCAGCGACACGTCCGACATGGACCGCTACCTCTGGCTGCGGCGTGTCGGCTCTTCCGGCCCGACCACCTACACGCAGGGCTCCACGACCTATGGTTCGCTGACCGACAACGCGGGCACGGCCGAGACAAAACGCCAGGTCACGCTAAGCGAGGGCTTTTTCGCCGGCGTGTTCCCTGTTACGCAGGCACAGTACGTGCGCGTGATCAATAAGATCAACGGAAGCCAGAGCGGCGGTAACTACGCGCCAGTCAACTACGTGAGTTACGAAAATATACGCGGTTCGCTCACTGGTGACAGCGTCAACTGGCCCAACACGGGACACGGCAAAGTCGGCGAGAGTTCGTTCCTGCACGCGCTTCGCTCGCGCACGGGGCTCGAGTTTGACCTGCCGACCGAGGCGCAGTGGGAGTTCCTCTGCCGGGCGGGGACGGACACGGACTTCAACGACGGATCAAACCTCAGCCCCACGAACTACTACATCGGTGCTACGCTCGTCCAGAACACTCAGTACGACGTGCATCTGGCCGAAATCGGCTGGTTCGGCAACAGCACGGTCGTCGGCACGGGCAACCTCCCAGCAAAGGGCGCACAGCGGGTCGGGCAGAAGAATCCAAACGCCTGGGGTCTCTACGATTGCCACGGCAATGTATGGGAGTGGTGCCTAGACTGGAGCGCGAGCCTCACGACTTCGGCCGTCACTGATCCAGTCGGCGCATCGTCGGGCTCGAATCGTGTCATCCGCGGCGGCGGCAATGATAACAAAGCGTTTGAATGTTGTTCCGCGCGGCGCAGCGGTGCCACGGCGGGGTATCAGAACTACCCCAATGTCGGGTTTCGCCTCGTCTGCCCGTTCGAGTGAGAGCCAGTCGGATGATTGGTAAGGTTGCAATGGTGAAAGCGGCTGTCGCGAGCGTCTGCATGGCGATTGTCGCGGGCACTGCGACTGCGGCGACTTTCCATGTCGATCCGACAGCCGTTCCGGGCGGCGACGGCAGTGCCGCGCGTCCGTTCGCGACACTCGTCGACGCTCGCGACGGCGTTCGCGCCGCCCGTGCGTCGGGGAGAGTGGAAAAGGGCGAGCGCGTGGATGTCGTTTGCGGACCAGGGGACTACTTCGAGACTCTTGCGCTCGACGTGCGGGACGGCGGCACTTCGGCGTCTGCGCCCGTGACGTGGCGGGCGGCGAAGGCGGGGACGGTGCGCGTCGTCGGGGCGAAAAGGGTTCCCGCTTCGTCGTGTATGCCCGTTACGGACGCGGCGGTTCTTGCCAGGATTCCTGCGGAGGCGAGGGACATGGTGCGTTGCGCGGACGTATCGGGGCTGTTCCCGAAGGGCGTGCCGGAGATGGCAAAGTCGTTCCATGGACTGCCCTCGGCGCCGACTCTCTTCTTGAATCACCGTTTCGGGACGTTAGCGCGCTGGCCGAACGATGGGTTCGCGACCTTCACGACTCTGGTTGACCGGGGAGCGCCGGAAGATGCGACCACCGGTGCGTTCGTGTACTCCGGGTCAAGGGCGAGAAGATGGAATTTCGGCGAGGGCGTGTGGATGAACGGCTACTGGACGCACGACTGGCACGACCATTCGGTTAAGGCCGCGTCCTACGGAACGGAGAACGGAACGAACGGCGTGGTGCGGCTGGCGGCGAAGATTCCCTATGGGGTAATGGGTGGCACATGGGGGGGGCGCGTGGAGAGGCGGTTCTACGTGTTCAATCTGCTCGACGAACTGGACGCACCCGGGGAGTGGTGGCTCGACCGCGAGAGAAAAATCCTCTATCTCTACCCGCCGTCCGGGGTGTTGAAGGAAGGGTGCGAGATTTTCCTTGGGCTTTCCGGCACGCCGCTCCTTGAGAGCAAAGAGGCGGTCAGCCATATTCGCTTCGAGGGGATGTCGTTCGAGTATTCCTACGGCACGGCAGTCGTGCTTTCCGGCTCGGACATCCGGTTCGAGAACTGCTGCGTGCTGTGTTGCGGCGCCGGCGTGGTTCTTAGGGGCGACGGAAACCTCATGCGCGGGTGCGAGGTTGCGTACTCCGGTGGCAGGGGCGTGACTGCGGAGGGCGGCGACCGCATGACGCTACGCCGCGCGGATTCCGTATTCGATGGCAACCACGTCCACGACTTCGGCGTGTTCCATCGTACCTACGCGCCAGGTTTCTACGTCGGCGGGTGCGGAATCGTGTTGCGGGGCAACGTGATCCATGACGCGCCGCATGCGGCGATTCTCTATGGCGGCAACGACCATCTCTTCGAGTACAACAATGTATATCGCGTGCTGCTCGAGACTGGCGACGCGGGCGCCTACTACACGGGGCGAGACTGGACGACACAGGGGAATGTCCTCAGGTTCAACTATACGCACGATCTCGGCGCGGAGAGCGAACACGCGAGCACGATGGGCTTCTATTTCGACGATTGCGACTGCGGCGACGAGGTCTACGGGAACGTGTTCCACAACGTTTCGCGCGGCATCATGGTCGGCGGCGGGCGTGAACATCCGATCCGCAACAACATCTTTTCGCATTGCCTGATCGGACTTTCCATCGACTGCCGGGGTATGAAGTGGAAGCAGTGGAACGTGCCGGGCGGATCGTGGCACCTCGAAGGCAAGGCGAATGAGCTCGGTTACACGAACGGTGTATGGGCGGCGAGGTATCCGCGCCTTGCGGACATCATGAACGACCATCCGCGCGAACCGCTCTACAACCCCGTCGAGAACAACATCTTCATCGACTGCCGCAGTCAGCTCGTCGCCATCGACAAGGACGCGCCGCTGGGGCGCATGGCTCCGATTGCGAACAACGTCGTGGTGAACACGTGCGGCACTAACGGCGTGGAGTTCGCCAGTCCAGACTCGCGCATTGCCTCCGGCTTCACGGTTCTGAACGGCGCGGGGAATGCGCCGTGCGCCTTCGGCGTGGCTGACGCGGAGAGGGGCGACTTCCGCTTTCTGCCAGGATCGGAAGTGCTGAAGGTCTGTCCTGGGTTCGAGCCACTGCCGCTTGACCGAATCCCGTCGGCTATTCCGGTCGAATAGAGACACG
>CAMNLN010000376.1 GCA_946543025.1 uncultured Verrucomicrobiota bacterium | reverse complement strand
ACAGCACCATCGCCGCCCCTGCGACGGCCCGCGCAAACATCTTTCGCGCATTCATTTCTGTTCCTCCTTAAATCACTCCGTCACCTTGCGGTACTTCAGCGACAGTTTCTCGCTTAGGCAATCCCACACGGAAAATGGCCCAGGCGAAAGATACAGCCCCTTCTCGTCCTCTCCAAGATAATAGCTATCGGAACAAGTTGTATTCTTGGGGCCTTTTGAAAGGTGTACGCGCCATAGCCATCCTGAAGGAAGAAGATCGTCATCCTTTCGCGCTTTGGCCGCATCTACATCGTCCTTGCCTTCAAGCGTCCATACGGAATAGCGTCCGGCATTCCAATCAGAAGAGGTGTCAATATTTCCAAAGTAGAACTCATATCCGGCCGGAACATGAGAGGCAACCTTGCCGGATGCGTCAAGCGTCAGGCAGTGCCTGTCAAGATCATTCGCATACCGGCAGTTGAACCCATGCTGAAGCCATACCCGCGACTCATGGTCGGCAGACCATTTGCCCGGAAGCCGCTTCAGCACCTCCTCCCGAGAAATATCTTTCCTGGCTTTCCATCCTCCAGGATTCGCCTTGGGCAGCACAAACTGAATCACGATTCGTCCATCAGAATCCGGCTTTACCTCCGCTGTCTTGAACTTCTTGTTGTTCCACCAACTTGCATAGTCCGGACAAGATACCCAGCAATGGCCCTTTAAGTGGAATGTTCCGTCCAGTGAAATCTCGCCTGCCGCATCTGTTATTTCGGAGAATTTTTCTTCACCCATCCAAAAGTAATCGGCTTTCTGGAGCCGTCCCTTGACTTTCGCTCCGGGAACAGGCTGTCCGAATTCATCAACAACGCGAATGTAGAAGCTGCGCTTCGGCTGGCAGAGGTCGTATGGCAGGCAAACCAGATCCACCAGCGGCGAGACGACGCACTCGTCAACCACAAAACCCGCCGCCGCAATGGGAATACCAACAATTCCAATTGGTATCGTCCATTCGCCGCCACGCTTCTGCACGCCCCAGACTCCCATCATAAGAGGCGCAGTATAGACGAAGGAACCAGGGCCCGGGCACATCCGCGTTGTCTGGAACAACTGGCCGGTACGCGGCGCAAACATGCCGGTCTTGCAACCGGAGAGCGCTGCCACACAAAGAACTATCATCATCAGTCTTTTCATTTCTGTTCTTCCTTGATTCCGTTTTCCATGAAATCGACAATGAGTTCGCGATAGCGGTTCTCGCCCAAGCTGATGGGCAGGAGATTATGATAGCCGCAATCGACCGGAACAAAGCGCTTCGGCTCGTTGGCGAGCTCGAAAAGCACCTTGCCCTGGCTGAATGGGATGACGTTGTCCTTTGTGCCGTGCAATATGAGCACAGGGCATTTTACATTGCCTATGCGCTTCAAGTTCGGGAAAGGATCAATCGGCAGCAGCCGAATGCGCGTCACGACGCGCGGCGCGGAGAGGAACGGCGCCTCAAGTATAAGCCCGCCGACTGGTTTCGTCGCCGCAAGTTCAGTCGCAGGGCCGGAGCCGATTGAAAATCCGTCGACGATGATGTCTTCGGGCTTGAAGCCGCGAGTCTCAATGAGCCAGTCGTAAAGGCGGTGAACGTTGCGGTAGCATCCCTCCTCGGTCGGGCTTCCATCGGAGAGTCCGTAGCCTGGGTAGTCAACCGCCGCAATGGTGTACCCCTGCTCCGCAAGATCGCCAAGCGCCCAGAGCGTGCCCATCATGTCCTCGGCATTGCCGTGGCAGCGAATAATCGCCTTCTTGCCGCGCTCGGGCCCGCGCACGACCGCCGCGATCCGGACGCCGTTCGTGCCGATGTCGACATAGCCAGGCGACTTTTCGTCGTATCCGTCACGGGCGAACTCGGGATGGAACATAATCGTGTTGATGCACCCCGTGCCGACCACAAACCCCAGCACGATCACGAAAATGACGATCCTCAACAGTGATTTCATGAGCTTCTTAATCATGATTTGTTCCTTTCTTGAAGTACGATTCATTCATGGCTATTGCAAAACCAGACAAAGCCATACATTGAAAGCAGCAACATTACAATATAGAAAGCAAAGGCCGTCCATCGCGCTCGTCGTTCATCCACCATCAGGAACACAAACCCGACGGCGATGTACAAAATGTAGGAAACAACGAATAAGAGCAACCGCCACTCACCCGTGACATACCATCCCACAACATCATAGAGCGCACCTATGACAGCCCACGCCGCAAAATATGGCAAGAACAGAATGCTCACGGCGGCAAAACCCAATGCCTTCGGCCATTCGCCATACAATAACAATATCCCCGGAATGTAGGAAGCCACAAGCAACATCAGAAACTTCTTCATGCCTCCGCTCCTTTCTCAATCCTGTTAATCATGTCTAAAAACACTTTGCGTTCTTTGCGGCTAAAATCACTCCGCGTTGTACCACTCCTCCAGCTTTCGGTTGAACTCGAGCCGCGTCAAGTTCGACCATTCCTTCACGCGGTCGGTCAGGTCCTCGATGTGCATCGTCACGCGGCGGCGCGGGACGAACGGCGACCAGAAGAACCACAGGAAAACGCTCTTGATGAAAGTCGGCACGAACGAGGGCGAAGTCTTGCGCCCCTTGCGCGACCAGATCGACCCCCAGAGTCCGCGCGTCCTGACGCCAATGACGCGCACCCCCTCGGGCAGATCGCCGCACATATTGTACGCGAGCTGGCGGGTACCAATTTCCTCATGCTCGGACTCGGTCTGGATGTGACCCGACGGATAGAAGATGACGTTCCCGCCGTCTTCGAGCGTCGACTTCACGATGTCGCCAAGACCACGAGCAATCGTCGCGCCCTTCACGGTAGCGTGCTTGCGAAGGTCGGGAACAGCCACCGCACCCAGCGTCTTCAGAACGCGCGGCGCGACGATGCCGGTGTGGAAGAAGAGTTCGTCCGAAAGCGGCTTCAGCGGCGTCTTCCAGAACGTGACGCCCACGAGCATCGGGTCAACCATCGCCGGATGGTTTGGCAAAACGAGAAGAGCGGTTTTAGTTTTTGGTTGAAAACAACATGAACAACTTGAAACAACTTCTTTTCTGTCGCCGCGCAACTGCGCGGCGATTTTATCTCCGGGCGCGGTTGCGCCCGGCTCTTCTACAAAGTTGTTTTTACCGTTGTTTATGTTGTTTCCCAAAACTTCCTCCAATCCATCAATCTCCACCTTATAGCGCCAGGCAAAGACCCAGCGGCCGACATAAAGCAACACCGGCCTGTAGCTGAACACAAAAAGGAACGGCGCGACGAGAAAAGCAATCGCGAGCAGCAGAAGAAACGCCTTCGGACCGAACGCCCAGCTCACAAGCGCGTAGCATCCGCTCGCCGCGAGCATGAAGAGAAACGACACCTGGTTGAAGT
>CAMNLN010000375.1 GCA_946543025.1 uncultured Verrucomicrobiota bacterium | reverse complement strand
CGAAAATGTCAAAGATCGAATGGAGCCAGGTCAAGATGTCCGACATCCAGCAGAACATCTTGACGGGCGGCAAGGAAGGCGTGAGCGCGGCGGACGCGCTCGACGCCCGCAGCGCGGCGTACCAGGCCGGCAAGTCCCACGGAGCGGCGCGCTTCCTGAAGGGGCTTTTCTCGCTCGGCATCAACGAAATCTGGCGCTTCGCCAACTACCAGAGATACGAAAGCGACAAGGCGAAGATCGTCAACTGCGTCAAGGACGTCTACAAGGCGCTCGAGCCGAAGCTCGGCGAGAAGAACGTGAGGATCGTATTCCGCGAGGCGGACGATAACCTCGGTTCCGGCAATTTTGGCTCCGAGGTTGTGTCTACGCCGCATGTCGACCATTCGACCGGCAAAGTGAAGCTGCTGGAGGCCAAGGCGACGATCGAGCGCAAGGCGGACGGATCGGGCCTCGTCACCATCGCCGGAATGGACGAGGGGATCGTCATCAACGATTGCGAGCAGGCAAGGCGCAACCTCGAGATATCGATGATGAGGGAGGCGAAGCGCTTCGGCAAGGACTTCGTGATGGGCATCCTGAACGGCTACAAGGAGTCTGCGCTTGGAGATGTCGGGACGACCAAAGCCGGAACGCTGCACTTCGGCGACGGCGACGACAAGCAAAGCATCGGCCAGCGGCGCTTTATGGCGGGCATGGGATTGATCACTGCCCGCACCGACGAGGCGCACGAGGTGGTCGAGGCGAGGCTTCAGGACCAGACGGGGAAATCGTCCGCCCGCGCCCATCTCAAGGCCATGCTCTCGGCCTTCTACTCCTCGCAGCTCGACCTGCCGGAGGAGGTGGGCAGGACGATGGATCTCGCGCTCGGCGTCGAACTCGCCGGCAAGGTGATGGACGGCGAAATCGACGACGGCAAGAAGCTCCAGGCGTTTCTCGACAAGGGCTCCAAAGGCTGCCACCTCACGACCGCCGAGGGGCAAAAGGTCATGGCGCAGTTCGAGAAGGCCGAGGCCGCGAAAGACGCCGCCGTCGGCAAGATCACGATCGACGCGAAGGCGCTTGCGCCGAAGGATCCGCGTCCGACCCTGCCGCAGGGTGAAATAAAGAAGCTCCACGATTTCGTGGCCGACCTCATCATGAACGAGGAGAACACGGAATACGACAAGTCGCTCGACGCGGGGCGGCTGACGGGCCGGCGTCTGCGGACGCTCGTGCGGAACAACAGCAAGCTCGTCGCCGAGCTCATGGGCAAGGAGGCCGCGGCGCTCGACGAAACGCTCAAGACGCTCGAGCCGCGGATGGCGAAGGTACTCAAGGAGACGATCCTCGCGCCGCTCGAGCAGAAGTACAAGGCTTATGTTGCCGAGCTGGAGTTCAAGAAGCAGAAAGCGCTGCCACGCGCCGACTGGCTGGATCGGGGCATCGACGATGCGCAGAAGAGCGCGGCGAAGACGCGCATCGCGCTCGGCGTGCGGCACGAGGACGAAATCGGCAACGACACCCTGGATATGCTCACGTCGGACGATTCGGTGCGCGCGGATCTCGAGGCCGGCGGAGCCGATCTCAAGGGCGTGGATTTCATGAGCGACGAGAAGGGCCGCCAGCAGATCGCGCTCGGCCTCGACTTCTTCGCCGAGAAGGAGAAGGAGCTCGAAAAGGCGGTCGGCGACGCGCTCAAGGAAGTTCAGCAGAAAATGTCCGGACGCCTCGACGCCATCTTCGGCCCTGACGAGAAGGCCGAGGTGAACAAGTCGGCGCAACAACTCGGGAACATGACCCTCGAGGAGATTCAGAAGGCCTACGCCAAGGATCCGACCATCACGCTCGTCAAGAACACCCTCAAGACGTACTTCAAGGACATCGGCCCCCTCCAGCAGCGCCAGATGCTCGCCGCGCAGACGCGTTTCTGCGTCGAGATCGAAGGCGAGACGACGGATGGCGCGCGCTTCGGCGCGCTCATGAAGGGCGCCGGGCCCGTGATGCAGAAGATGCTCCAGGGCATCGACGCGAGCAAGTTCGGCGACGACGAATTCAAGCTCGCGCTCGCGGACATGAAGGACAATCTCGCGCCCATTTCCGACAAGGCGGTCAAGGCGTATCTCTACGACCTCATGAAGAACTCGGACGATCCTAAGATCGTGTCCATCGATGTCAAGAAGTCGCTCGGCCAGGCGTCCGTCGGCCAGGCGCTTCTCTGCACCGTGAAGCGAGACGGGCTCGAGCCGCAGGAATGCGTCGTCAAGATCCTCCGTCCGAACGCGGCGCTTGCGGCGCACCGCGAACACGATCTCTTCATCGCGGCCTGCGGCGACGACGCGAGCATGAAGGCGACGTTCGAGGGGCGCTTCAAGTCCATCGAGGAGGAGCTCGACCTCACGATCGAGGCCGAGAACATGAAACGCGCCGACAATACATATTCCTATGACAAGGACATCCCCGAGATCGGCACCTTCAAGAACACGACGAGCGCGAAGCTCTTCGAGGGCGTGAAACCGACGTCGAGCGTGATGATGCAGGAGAAGGTCGAGGGCGTCACGGTCAAGCAGTTCCTCGAAGAGACGCACGGCAAGCTGACCGATGCGGACGCGAACGTGTCCGTGGACGACCTCAAGGCGATGAAGGAGAAACTGCAGAAGACGCATGCGGCGCTCGTCTCCACGTCCTACATGTGGGCGAACGAGGGGCTTTTCGGCAGCGGCTTCTACCACGGCGACCTGCATGCCGGCAATCTCATGGTCGGGAAGGACGGCAAGGTGACGATGATCGACTTCGGCAACGCCACGCAGCTCGACAAGACCGGGCGCACGAACGTGACGCGCGTCATCACCGGCGCGGCCGTCGGCAACGCCGAGCTTTTCCTCGAGGGCTACGTCGCGCTGCTGGGCGCGGACGGCAAGAGCAACTACGAAGCCAACAAGGACGCGATCAAGGCGAAGCTCGACAAGGTGTTCGAGAAGCAGGGGCTGGCGGACACCGCGCTCAGGCTGAGCATCGCCCTGAACATCCTCCAGCTCGACTTCAAGATCGAGGTTCCCGGCGCGGTGCACAACTTCCTCGAGTCGCAGAAGCGCCTTTCCGCCGCGATGGACGACACGGCCCGGCTCATCAAAGAGATCGACGACAGGCTCGGCACGGAGAATCCGCCCAAGCCGCTCTCGATGATGCAGTGCCTCGTCCAGGTCGTGCGGAACAACATCTCGCTCAGACTGCTCATGTCGATCGGTCTCAAGAACGCCAACGACGTGATGGACACGGTCCAGAACGACCCGCTTCTCAAGCCGCCGCAGGACGGCAACGTCGTGATCGTGCCGTAGGGGTTCGGCCGGCGCGGCGGCCGGCAAGGGACGGGAGCGGGGAAAGGGCCGTAACCTTTTGCCGGCAAGCGTGTAGACAGGGCAACGAAAC
>CAMNLN010000374.1 GCA_946543025.1 uncultured Verrucomicrobiota bacterium | reverse complement strand
CCACTAGCCACTAAACAACCTGCCAGCCGGGACGCTGGGTTCTGGCGAGCATGCGGTTCGCCTCTTCGTCGCCGATGAACTCTTCTTTCGCCGGATCCCAGCGCATGTCGCGTCCGAGCCATTGCGCGATGTTCGCGCAGTGGGTGGACGTCATGGAGCGGTGCATCAGCACGGGATTAGCCACGGTCTTCGCGCGCGACTTCACGGAGTTGAGGAACTGGCGCATGTGGTTCTCCGTGGTGTAGCCCGTGCGGGCGCAATAGTCGGCGAGGATCTTGCTGTAGTCGGCGAGGAGCGACGGCCGCGACACGTCCGGCCGCGTATAGCCGTCGGCGCACGCCACCCAGCCCTCGCTGCCCACGTACCTCACGCCGCACGTGCCGCGCCAGCCGCGCTGCTCGGCGATCATCTCCACGCCGTTGGCAAAGCGGAGGCTCATGCCGTTCGGCTCCGCCGCGTGCATGGCCGGGTAGAACACGGGCGAAGTGGCCTCCATGCCGAGGGCGTCGTGGCACTGCGCGTACGTGTGCGAGCACCAATCGCCGATGATGCTCGTGCCGAAGTCGTAGTGCTTCGCCCAGTTCGTGAGATAGTTTCGGTTGTACGGACGCCACGGGCAGGGCCCCAGCCACGCGTCCCAATCCAGCTCCTCGCGCGACGGCTGCTTCTCCGCCGGCAGCCACTTGCGCTGAAGGTAGAGGGGCGTGCCGAAGTAGAGGTGCGCGTAGACCTTCTTCACCTCGCCGAGGCGGCCGAGGCGCAGCAGCTCGTTGCAGACGATGAAGTTCGGCTCGCTCAGGCGTTGCATGCCGGCCTGATAGACGCGGCCAAATTTCTTCGCGGTCGCCACCACGGCCTGTCCCTCGCGAACGGTCATCGAGGACGGCTTCTCGCAGTACACGTCCTTGCCCGCGCGCATGGCCAGCACGGACGCGGACGCGTGCCAGCGGTCGCCCGTGGCGATGTAGACCGCGTCGATGTCCGGCCGCGCGAGCATCTCGCGCAGGTCGACGTACGTCTTGCAGTCCTTGTTGCCGTAGTGGGCGTCGGCCGCCGCCTTGATTCGCCCGCGCCGCTCCTTCCACACGTCGCAGATGGCGACGAACCGGACGTCTTTTTCCGGCAACACCCAGTTGCGAAACACGCCGCCGCCACGCCGGCCGAGCCCGATTCCGGCCACGACGATGCGATTGGACGGCGCCACCGCGCCATCAAGGCCCAGCGCCGACGCCGGCACGATCCACGGCAACGCCGCCGCCCCGCCGGCGCGTACGAGAAACGATCGTCTGCTGAAACTCTTCATGCCAACGTCACTTGTTGACGATCTTGGCGTAACCCGACGCCGGAACGGCGAGGCGGACAAGTCCCGCCGGCACCGAAGCTTCGCCCGTCTTCTCGCCGAACACGTCGAAGTATTCGACCGTCGACGGCTTTGCCGCCAGCTCGGCGAGCACCCCCGCCTTGCCTGTCGCGTTCACGAGGAAGACAGGCCTGTCCGCCGCGCCGGCCTTGACACACGTATCCTCCGCATACACGGCGATGACGCGCTCGTCCGCGCTCTCGCCTTCGATCCACGTATAGCCCAGTTCGGGATGGTGCGGACGGAACGCGCCCTTCAGGAGCGCCGTACGGTGTTCCTGCGAGAAGCGGAGCCAGGCCGCGATCACCTTGCGATGCGCAGGAGAGACCTTCGCGAGGATCATCGAGTACTGGATCGTCGAGAAGAGCACGTTCAGGATCGGCAGGGCCGCGCCCTCCGGCGTTTCTCCCGCGCTCCAGACGAGCATGTCGGAATGGACGGCGATCGTGTCGGAGGTCAGCCTGAGGTCGCAGATGCGGCGGCGATTCGCCGTCGGGTCGGCCGGGCAGTCGGCCGCGCGGATCATGTTGCCGTACTGGAGAATCGCCGGTCCGCTGTAGTGCTGGCGAAACTCAAGCAGCACATCGGGATTGATCCTCATGAGGCGCGCGCGCACGTCCTTCATGAGCTGGTTGAGCGCCTCCGGCACCGAACGGAAGTCGCGCCCTGCGAAGTTGTCCTTGAGCGCTGGGTCGTTCGCCGGCAGACCGAACGAGTCGATGAAGTCGAGCTTGAGGCCGTCGAAGCCCCACTCGCCGACCGCGCGCTCGTACGTCGAAATGAGGTATTCGCGCACTTCGGGGAAGCGCGGGTCAAGCGTGCCGGTGTCGCCGTCGCGCAGGAGCATCTTCTTGAAGCGCGGATAGTTCTTCGCTTCGCAGCCCATGAACGGAACGGACAGCCACAGCATGTACTTGAGCCCGGCGGCATGGACCTTGGCCACATGCGCCTTCATGTCGGGGAAACGGCTCTTGACCGGCATCCAGTCTCCCGTCGCGGTGTAGAACCCCTTGGACTCCTCCTTCTGCCAACCGTCGTCGAGGATCATCGTCTTCATGCCGATCTCCGCCGCCAGCTTCGCCTCCGTCTCCAGCTCGTCCGCGTGCACGTCCTGCAGGAACGCGTACCACGTCGAGTAGAGCGGATCGAAAGCCGCCTCGGGGGCATAGGCCGTCTTGAAGCCGTTCTCCTTCGCCACCCACCGCGAGCAGGACGTGACCGTCTCTGACCAGTTCCGTCCGCGGCGGTCGAGCATGACCTTCGCGACATACTCCTTTCGCGCGACGGTCGGCCGCGTGAAGAACTCGCAGCGTCCGATGACGTCGCACGAGCGCTCCTCGGCGTAGAGGCCGAACACCAGACGCTCCATCGCCTCGCTGCAGGCGATGGCGACGGGCGAGACGCCCGCCGCGTTGAAGCCGACGGCCACCGGCGTCTCGTGCGCCAGTTCGGAGCGGTACGGCGTCTTCCAACCCCACCACAGGCGCGGCCAGAGGTGGGTACCGTCCGCCTCGTGATTGCTCGTCCAGACATTCTGCACACCCGCGCCGGACACGCGGAAGAACACGCCGAACCTCGGCGGTGCGGCGTCGTCCGCCCGCGAAAGGCGCACCGTCACCACGTCGCGGCCGTCGTCCTCCGACGTCGAGACGTCGAAGGCCCATCCCTTCGTGTCGTCGCAGGTGACCTCGGCTGTTCCCGCGAAACGCGTCTCGACCGTCTTGATGACGGCCGCCTTCTTGTCCATCACGTCCGCGAACAGCGGCAGCAAGCCCGCCACGAGAACAATTGCGACAACCCTTTTTTTGCCGCCTTGAATTTTTTTCTCTAGTTTCATGTCCGCGATAGTATCACATCAGGAGGACACGAGTCAATGCGGGGACTGGAAAAGAGGATAGAAAAGAAGAAGCCCCGGCTTGCGCCGGAGCCTCTTCTTTTGTCTTGTCGCGACCACCTTACAGCACGGGAAGGGCGGCAAGCTCGGTGAGGAGCTTGTAGTTCTCCTTGAAGCCGGCCTCGGCCTTCTCGAGCATCGCCTTGGCCTTGTC
>CAMNLN010000373.1 GCA_946543025.1 uncultured Verrucomicrobiota bacterium | reverse complement strand
GGTGATGCACACGTTCGGCTGGCCGAGCGACTTCTACACGTACGGCGGCGGGTTCGTGTATCATGTCTCCGAGACGCAGGTGATGGTCGGATACGCCTACGCGCTCGACTACGCGCGGGCGGAGATCGATCCGTTCACGCTCTTCCGCCGGTTCAAGGCGGCGAAGTGCGTCAAGCGTCACATCCGCGGCGGCAAGACCGTCGCCTACGGCGCGAAGGTGATTCCAGAAGGCGGATTCTATGCCGTCCCGACGCCTTACGCGCCGGGCTGCGTGATCGTGGGCGACGGCGCGGGGCTCCTGGACTCGCTGCGCATCAAGGGCGTCCACATCGCGTTCCAGAGCGGCGTGGCGGCGGCCGGGGCGATCCTCGACGAGCTGAAGACAGGTAAGGGGCTTGAGACATATCCCGACCGCCTGAAGGCGATTTCCGGCTGGAAGGAAATGGAGCGTGTGCGCAACGTGCGCGCGTCATTCTCGTGGGGCATGCCGTACGGCGTGATGGCGGCAGGGCTCGCGTGGGCCACGTTCGGCAAGTTCCCGTGGTTCCGCGTCCCGGGGTGCGACGAAGGGGACGCCGTCGCGTTGCGTCCGCTCGATCGCGCGAAGCTCGCGCGCGAGCAGGCGGACGTGATCGAGGCGTCGCCGATTCAGCCTGACCGTCTGACAGATGTCTTCATGAGCGGAACGATCCACGAGGAAGACCAGCCATGCCACCTGAAGATCAGGGATCCGGCGAAGTGCGCCATGTGCGAGGAGAAGTTCGGCTCGCCCTGTACGCGCTTCTGCCCGGCGGAGGTCTACCGTCGCGACGAAGGGCATCTCCAAATCGATTTCTCCAACTGCCTGCACTGCAAGACATGCAAGATCAAGTGTCCGTACGGCAACGTGGACTGGACCTTCCCGCAAGGCGGCGACGGCCCGCGCTACACGCGGATGTAGGCGAAACAGGAAGGGAACAGAGGGCTTTCTTGCGCCACAAGGATTTGATGATGGGCTTCTTCAAGGCATACGACATGCGGGGAACGTTCGGCAAGGACTTCGACCTTGCGACGGTGCGGCGGGTGGGCGAGGCCTTGCCGCAGGTTGTGGGCGGCCCCCGCTGGCTCGTGGGGCGCGACTGTCGCGTCACGTCGGCCGATGTGCGCGACGCGCTCGTCGCGGGACTGCAGGCGGCCGGAGCGGAGGTCACGGACCTCGGGCCGGCGACGACGCCGATGGTCTACTTCGCGACGGCGCAAGGCGACTTTGACGGGTCGGTGCAGATCACCGCCTCGCACAACCCGCCTTCCGACAACGGGCTGAAGGTGTCGCGCCGAGGTGCGCTGCCGGTGGGCTATTCCTCCGGCCTCGCCGAGGTCGAGAGTCTCGTTCAAGAATCAAGGGACGTTCAGGACTCTCAGGAGCTTAAGGACGTTAAAGAACTTACGGGCTTCAAGGATGAATACGTCAAATGGCTGAAGGACCATGCGGGCGGGAGCTTCGGGGGGCTTCGCTTCGCGGTGGACTGCTCCGACGGTATGGCCGGCATCCTCGCGCGCGATCTCTTCGGGCCGGACGCGGTCTATCTCAACGACGTGCCGGACGGCCGTTTCCCTCACCACTCGCCGAACCCGCTGCTCGCCGAGGCGCGCGAACAGGTGTCCGCGACCGTGCGGGAAAAAGGGCTCGACTGCGGCGTCATCTTCGACGGCGACGCCGACCGTTGCATGTTCGTGGACGAGACGGGCGCGTTCATCCAGCCGGACTACCTGATTCCCACGCTGGCCGCCACCTATCCCGAGCGCGGCACGGTGATCCACGACGTGCGTACGAGCCGGGCGGCGATCGAGGCGCTTCGCGCGGAGGGCTTCACGCCCGTGATGGGGAAGGTGGGGCACGCGTTCGCGAAGGTGCTGTTGCGCGAGTCAGGGGCGATCTGCGGCGGCGAGCTCGCGGGGCACTATTACTTCCGCGATTTTGTCCACTGCGACTCGGGCGAGCTGGCGGCGCTGCGTCTCCTCGGCGCTTTCGCGCGGGCGAAGGCGTCCGGCAAGACGATCTCGGAATCCCTCGCGCCGATCACGCGCAAGTACGCCAACTCGGGCGAGATGAACTTCACGGTGGACGACAAGCCGGCCGCGATCGCGCGTGTGCTGGAGGCTGCGAAGGGCCTTGGCGAGGAGACGGGCCGAAGCGACATCGACGGCTATCGGCTCGAATTCGCCGAAGGCTGGGTGTCCGTGCGGCAGTCGAACACCGAGCCGCTTCTGCGCCTCCTGGTGGAATGCGACACGCCCGCGCGCCTCGACGACTGGCGAAACGTCTTGACGACGGCGGCGCAAGGGTGAAATTTCCGCTTGCGCGCATAAGTTAGTTTTGGTAAACTATTCGCGTCGCCCCGAGGAAGGGGCGTTAAAAACAAAGGAAAAAGAAATGAATTCAAAGCACATGATTGCGGCATTCTGTGCAGCCGGCCTCGCGTGCGGGGCGCTGGCAGATGATTCAAAGCCCGCTCCCGAGGCGGAAGAGACGGCCGAGCTGTCCTGGGCACCCGGCGAGGGCGTCACCTACGGCGAGACGCCGATCGTGAGCACCGAGGTCGGCGTGGCGTTCGACTCCCGGTACATGACGTACGGCGTGATCGACGGGAAGGACCCGATCGTGACGCCGAG
The DNA here is from genome assembly GCA_946543025.1 of uncultured Verrucomicrobiota bacterium. Classification (GTDB taxonomy): domain Bacteria; phylum Verrucomicrobiota; class Kiritimatiellia; order RFP12; family UBA1067; genus RUG572. Next base: position 798 of record CAMNLN010000373.1, on the reverse strand, counting down.
CGCCACCATGACGTTCTTCGACTGGGTCTACCTCGGCGTCTCCTCGATCTTCGACGTGACGAAGGCCAACGGCAAGCGCGGCGGCTACGGCAACCGCGCCGGACAGTACACCACGCTCGACACCACCGTCGGCCTCGCGCACGAGTTCGACCTGGGCGAGGACGTCGGCACGCTCGGATTCGACTTCAACTACATCTACGAGTACATCCGCCGCTACCACGGCAGCATGGACGACACGCAGTACCTCAACCTCGAGCTGACGCTCGGCGGGCACTGGCTCGAGCCGACGCTCGCCATCGAGCGCGATCTCATGGCCGACGAGGGCACCTACGTGAACCTCAGCCTCGCGCACGAGTTCGCGCTCATCGACGGCGAGGGGGAGGACGACGACCCGATCCTCGCGTTCACGCCGTCCGTCGGCCAGGGCCTCGGCAACACCTTGCGCGTCCGCCACTACGACTTTACGCGCCACGGCGAGGAAGTCGACCGCGGCGGCCTGATGGACTCGACGATCAAAGGCGAGCTGGCCTGGAACTTCGCGCCCGGCCTCTCGCTCACGGGCTATATCGCCTACAGCGACTATCTGTTCGACTCGCATCTGCGCGACGGCGCGCGCGAGCACAACGCCGCCTGGGGCCACGGCTGCAACCACTCCTGGAACTTCTACGGCGGGCTGGCCCTCACGGCTTCGTTCTGATTGCAGTACATCCGACCAAGCCAAGAGGGACGGTCCGTCGGGCCGTCCCTCTTGTTTTACACTAAAAAATACCCGAGAGTCGGCGGAATTTGGTATAGTAT
>CAMNLN010000372.1 GCA_946543025.1 uncultured Verrucomicrobiota bacterium | reverse complement strand
AAGGTCTTCGGCCCGGGCGTCCACGAGGGCGGCGTGAAGGGGCGCATCGAGCTGAAGGACGGCGAGACGCTCTACCTCAAGGCGGGCGCGTTCGTGAAGGGCGGCATCTACGCGCACGGGAAAGGCATCCGCATCTGCGGGCGCGGCGTGCTGGACGGCTCGCCGTGGGAATGGCGGAAGGGGCCGACGGGCCACGTGGTGCAGATGTGGGACTGCCGGAACGTGACGGTGGAGGACATCACGGTCCGCGGCGCGTCGCACTGGACCGTTGTGCCCGTGAAATGCGCCGGCGTGACGGTGCGCAACGTGAAGCTCTGCGGCGGCCGCGTGCAGAACGACGACGGCATCAACCCGTGCAACTCGCGCAACGTGCTGATCGAGGACTGCTTCATCCGCACCGACGACGACTGCATCGCCGCGAAGGGACTGAACGCGGACTACGGCAACTGCGAGAACGTGACCGTGCGCAACTGCGTGTTCTGGTGCGACCGCGCGCGCATCATGCTGCTCGGCCACGAGAGCCGCGCGCCCTACATGCGGAACTTCCTCTACGAGAACTGCGACGTGATCCATTTCCAGATGCCCGTCTTCCTGATGGAGCCGGGCGAGGAGATGCGCATGGAGAACATCCGCGTGAAGGACTTCCGCATCAACACGGACGTGCCCGGCCGCACGTGCGCGATCGTCTCGGCGCGCCCCACGGTGAACATCTACATGCGCACGAAGGTGCCGGGGCACGTCGCGGACTGCTCGTTCGAGAACGTGTCCGTGACCGGCGAACGCGCGGACTGCCGGTTCCTGCTGGACGGCCGCGACGAGACGCACAAGCTGAAGAACGTCACGATCTCGAACGCCACGCTGTACGGCGCCCCCGTCAAGGCGGGCGATCCCGCCTGCCGCGTCGGCGCGTTCACCGAGAACGTCACGGTCAAGTGATGTCCTGTCCCTTTGGCCTGAAAGTAGTCAAGCGAAAGGAAAGTAAATGAAAAGTTGCCTGATTTCTTGTCTGCTCGTTGCGGCCGCGCTGGCCGGTTCGGCGTCGGTCGAGCTGACGTCGTTCTCTGGATCGCCCAACAGGCCGGGCACGGCCACGTTCGCCGTGGACGCGGCCTCCGGGGCGCGCGAGCTCTGGTGCGCGTGGGCTGATGCCGACAAGGGGACGTCCTTCGCGGCCTGGACGTACAACGAGCGCGTCTGCACCGTGCCGGCGGGCGCGACGGCCATCACGTCCGAGCTGCCGCCCGGCGCGAAGAAGGCCGCCGTGGCGCGCTTCTTCCTGTTCCCCGCCGGGCAGTCGTACGCAGTGGACTACCTTGTCACGACCGGGTCGCAGGGCTTCGACACCGGCATCGTGCCCGAACCCTCGATCGTCGTCTCTGCCGACGTGCTGCTGAACGAACCCCTCGTCGTCCAGCAGCGCGCGTTTGGCACGGCCGACAACGCCCTGACCGTCGCGTCCTACGTCAATGGCAACGGGTACTGGGCGTGGGGGTTCCAGAACACGCAGGGAAACTGGTATTCGCTGGACGTCGCCCCGGACGCGGGCCGCGCGCACGTCACGTTCGACGGCCCCGACAATCGCATCACGCTCGAAGTCGGCGGCAAGCCGTACAAGACGGTCACCGTCTCGACCACCCGCACCAATACCGGCACGCTCACGGTGGCGTTCTGCTGCGCGCGCACGTCAAGCGGGTACAGCTACTTCATGCAGGACGGCCGTTTCTACGGCGGCACGCTCTCCACCGCCTCGGCTGGCGCGCACGCGTACGTGCCGTACGTGCAGGCGGGCGTCGCGGGCGTGAAGGACACGGCGACGGACGCCTTCATCGGCAATGCGCCCGGGACGGGCGCGTTCGGCGCGGGCGGGCGGAAGGATGCGACGGGCGCGGAGGCGGGCGCGCTTGTTCATTTCGCGAAGCTCCGCACGGGCGACGTGTGGAGCGACGCAGCCTACGTATTCGACTTCAGCACCGACCTCAACGGCGACGGCGCGGTCCAGAAGGGCGAGATCCGCAATGCGCTCCACTTCGGCTCCACGAACGAGAACGGCTCCGCCGTCAACCTCGGCCACACGATGTACATCGCACCGGACGGCTGCAACAAGCTTGCGTGGAAGACGGCGGACATCCCCCTGCCGTCGCGCGGCCTCACGCACGCCTCCGCCACCTACCTTGACTTTCCCGCGAACGTGCAGCGCTCGAATGTCACGAACACCTGGCGGAACGGATTCAGGCTCCCCGGCAACTTCACCGGCGAGGTGACCGTGGTCGCGCGCGTCTTCGTGCGCAACTTCAAGTTTGACAACCTCGGCAACTCCGTGTCCATCTTCTTGAACAACGGGCTCGACTGGAACAGGGCGTTCGGCTCCGAGTTCGGCTTCACCGGGAGCGGCCAGCCCTACAGCATCCAGGGGAACAAGACATTCACGGCGACCCAGATCACGCTCCGGACGAACCGCTGGTACGACGTCGCCTACACGCTCAGGAAAATCGGCAACGGACGCGCCGACGCGACGTTTGCGGTGGCGGAATCCTGCCTTTCCGGAGCGATCAACACGGGACTCGTGTTCCAGGTCGTCAAGCAGGACGCGGGCTGCTTCACGAACGAGACGTTCTACACGGAGGCGTCGCGCGCCATCAGGGTCGGCGGCGAGGACATCGGCGGCTGGCATCGCGGAGGCGACGGCAGCAGCCAGGGCGCGAAGGGGTTCAACGGCGGTCTCCAGCGGCTCGCCGTGTGGCGGCGCGTGCTTTCGCGCGACGAGATCGGCGAGGCGCTCGTGCAGGCGCCGCCGCTGTTCCGCCTCGGCACAGAGAACGGCTCGAAGGACGAGTTCGGCGCGGCGGACGAGACGCCGGACGCCGTGAACGCCGAGTTCGACCCGTGGCACCGCTTCCGGGGCACGCTCACGGCGGCGAAGCCGGAGGTGACGATCAACTTCACGCTCCGCACGGACTCGCACCTCGTTCCGTACGTCCTGCGCGTCAAGGCCGCGCCGGGTACGGGAAACACGGTGCTGATGCCGTACGTGAACGGAAAGGCGCTCGGTTCTAAGCTCGTCGCGGCGGGCGGCAGCCAGCAATGGTTTGTCCCCACGAGCATGCTCGCGTCGGGCGCGGCGACGCTGCGGCTCGTGCGGACGGGCGGCACGGCGTCCGCGATCTCGTTCGACGTGGTGGAGATGAACGGCTCGGCGGCGGTGGGCACGGCCAACAATTCCAACAGCGAGTTCACGCAGGAAGGGCGCACGCAGACGTGGGTGTGGACCGGCCAGTGGAACTGGAGGCGCTACATGCGTGCGGTGTTGGGCGGAAACTATGCGTCCTACATGCGCACGTCCAGCGTCAAGTTCTGGGTGCCGCCGGAGCTGGCGGAGAACTATTCGTTCCGCTACACGTCCAAGATCACGGGGCAGGGCGCGGGCGACCCGGCCGCGGTGGCCGCAGAACTCGGCGGTACGCCCAAGCAGTGGCCG
>CAMNLN010000371.1 GCA_946543025.1 uncultured Verrucomicrobiota bacterium | reverse complement strand
TTTTTTTCATGGCGAAATTATACCATGTTTTGCTTAAAGTGGGCATGTGAAAGTTCTCGAAAGTGTGCATCACCTCGCCTGCCTTTGAGCATTCCGCTGGATGAAGCTCTATTTTACCCATCACGGATCGCAGTTCTTCTTCATCGTCTTGTGCGTAGCGGGGAAAAGGCGAGGCCTTCCGCGACCGATCAATTAATGCAGCGTTCGTGGATCATGTCCAAGCCGTGCCCGTCAGACCCGTCTTGCCGAGGACGGAGTATGGACTCGCCTCAGTTTTCTTGCTGATGTTTTGCCGTAAGCGTTTAGCGGACGACAATCTTGCCGACCGGGTAGCGAAGGCCCTTACCGCCCTTGAGGGGAAGAGCGAGGCGAGGCGTGCCGTCTGCTTCGCCGAGCGAAGCGCAGAGCGTGTAGGTGCCAGGCGTCAGCGTGGGCACGCGCGTGTCGACGGCGTAGTTGCCGATCTTGTTGTGGACCGTGTAGACCCACACGCCGTCGTTGATCTGCGGGATCTCGCCCGTCCAGCCGAACGTGCAGATGGTCGCGCGCGACACAGGATGTTCCGTGCCGCCGGCCGCCGGAAGGGCGTCCGCGAAGTCGTAGGCGTCGTCCGTGGAGACCCACGCCACGCGGCCCTTGTCGTCCACGAGCGACCACGCGAGCGTGGCGCCCTTGTAGCGGCGGGCGACGCCGACGTTGACCCAGGTGGACTTGATCGTGACGGGCTGGCCGAGCGTAACCGCCTCGGGGTAGTCCACCTCGCGTAGCTCGAAGCGGTACCCGATCCGGCGCGCGGCGCGCGCGTAGGCTTCCTTCGAGTTGTCGTAGATCTCCTTCGGCCAGCCGTGGAGGGAGAGCCAGGTGGCGTGGTAGGCTTCGACGGACTCGACGAGCTTTTCGTCGCTCCACGCGCCGCGGTCGCGCGAAAGGTTGTAGTGCTCGTGCTCCACGAAGACAGGCGCGACGGGGGCGAAGTAATCGGCCCAGTTCGCGTGGAACCACCAAGGGTGCGGCTTGAGGCGATCAGGAACCATGCTGGAGGTGAAGACGAGGATCGAGTCGTCGCGGAAGCCGAAACCGAGGTCGTGCGCCTGCTTCATGAGGGGAACCTCCGCCGCAGGACGCGGATCCGACGAACCAGCCTGGTCGTCGATGCAGAGCAACATCGTGTTGGGGAACAGGCGCCTGTGAAGCTCGTAGTGGAGATGGAACGCCTCGCGCGGATCGCGTCCCTGCGCCTTCATCTCGCGGTCGTAGGCGCGCGTGTGGCCCTCGCCCCACATGCCGATCGTCCCGATGTCCATGAACGCCACGTAGGGCTTGCCGTCGTAGCGGCGCGCCATGACCTTGAGGAAGTTCTCGAGCTTCTTGAGGAACACGGGATCGCCGTAGTCGGGTTCCCAGATGTCGGTCGCGCCACCCGGCGGGTCCTTCCCGTAGATCTTGGTCATCTTCATCTTGAAGAACCACCCCTTGGCACCGGCGTCCTTGACCCATTCGGGCGTGGCGTAGACATAGCGCGACTCGCAACACGTGACGCGGAACGCAATCTGCTTGCCGGCCGCGATCCACGGGGCGGCGTAGCTGTCGATGACGTCCCAGCGGTACTGTCCCTCCTGCGGCTCCAGGAGGCACCATGGCAAGCGAAAGTAGATCGTGGAGACGCCGGGAAACCAGTCGAGCACGTCGCCGCGCTCCTGCAGCTGGCCGTACGCCCACTGCCGGTTCGAGTAGTGGAACATCACTAGCCCCATGTCGGGGTTGACGAGGATGTCGTCCGTGTTTTCGGGCCGTACGACAACGGCCTGCGCCGCACAGCAGGCGGCCACCGCGGCGAGCGCGCTGATTTTCCCAAATGTAACCATGGCGGCATTATATCATATATCTCGCACAAAGGGCCCGAAGCCCCATCCCGCCATGACGGTTTTGGGGCGCCTCGCGCTCGGCGCCAGGCGACGCGAAAGCCTTCGCGCGACGCCGGTTACCGCGCGATCTCGCGCGCCACCCAGTCTGCGAAGTCTTTCACCGACTTGTCGGCTGCCACGTCCGCGAGCGCGCTCACCTTCTCCGCCTGGCAGGGAAGTCCGCACCAGCGCAGCTGGTCGAGACAGAACATCTGCACGTAGACGTCCTTGGACTGCGTAGCCGTATCCAGCAGCGCCGCGCTCCAAAGCGCGCGGCAGGTCGCCTGCTTCGGACACTTGCACGGCTTCACCACCTCTTGCGAGACGGCCGCCGCCACGATGAGGGTCATCGGGTCGGAAGCGTACGCCCCCTTCACCTTGCCGAGCAGGGCCTTGGCCGCCGCCGCGTCCTTCACGTGCGCCTTCAGCGCCTCCGACGTAGTCGCCGCCTTGATGGCCGCTTCATTGGCTTTCTGCCATTCGGCGATCGACGGATCGCCCGGCTTCGAGGCCGTTCCCGGCCCGTAGCTCGCGAATTCGTTCGGATCGACATACTTCTTCTCCTTCGCCGGCTCCGCCGCCATCGCCGCAAAAGCGAGGGAGGATGCCAACATGAAGGACATAAGACGATAGACGTTAGACGAGATCATTTTCTTACCTTTCATTTCTCAAACCTAACCACTAGCCACTCACCCCCACATCTCACGGTCCCATGGCGAGCGCATGGACTGGTAGAGGAATCGGTCCGCCGCCGGATCGTTCTTCGCGTGCAGCGTGACGGGATCGAACTCGAATCCGCGCCCAAGCCGTTCGGCCGCGATGCCGAGGTTGAACATCGTGCAGGAGCGGAAGCCGTTCGACTCGTTGAGCGCGAACGTCTTGCGGTTCTTGCAGCTGTCGATGAAGTCCGTCTGCTGCGGCGCGGGCTTTGGCAGCTCGGCGAGGATCTTCTCCGCGTCCAGTTCCTTGCCGTTCTTGTCCACGAGGCGGAGCGTCTTCCCGCCCTTCGCCTTGGGATAGACGCACATACCGTTCGCACCGCGCAGGAGCGGCTCGCCCTTCAGCGTCTCATCGCCGTCGAGGTCTACGGTCGTGCCGTCGTCGTAGGTGAGGGTGATGCGATCGAACCGGCCCACGCACTCCGGGTGCTGCCTCGGTCCCCTGTAGTCGATCTTCACGGGACTTGTTTCGTCCTTGCAGAGCAGGTATTGCAACGGGTCGAGGTAGTGCTGCGCCATGTCGCCGAGCCCGCCCGAGTCGTAATCCCAGTAGCCGCGGAACGACGTGCCGGCGCGGTGCGCGGTGTAGGGCTTGTAGGGCGCAGGGCCAAGCCACATGTCCCAGTCGAGCCCGGCCGGCACCGGCTCCGGCGCGGCGTTGACGCGCCCCGACCAGCCGAACTTCCAGCCGAAGCCCTGCCCCGCGCCGAACGTGCACTTCATTGGTCCTTTCCCGAGGAGGCCGTTCTCCACCACCTGGCGGATCGGCTCCACCGTGGTGCCGAACCCGTAGAACGTTCCCTGGAAGCGGAACCAGGTGTTGAGGCGGAACATGCGCTTCTTCGCCTTCACCACCTCCATCACGCGCTTGC
>CAMNLN010000370.1 GCA_946543025.1 uncultured Verrucomicrobiota bacterium | reverse complement strand
ATAATTTCAGCGCAAGAAAAGGACTAAAGATGGCAGCAAAAAAGAGCATGGTCAGAAGTCCGCTGGCGCCAGTCGCGCCGGTGGCAACGCCGAGGCGTGTGGTTCCGTCCTGCACGCGCGCAATCGGCGCGTTGTGCTGGGCGTTGTCCGTTTCGGCGCTGGCCGGCGACTTCGTGCAGGAGTCCGCGCGGCGGATACCGCTTGTGAAGGAGACGGACGTGCTCGTGGCGGGCGGGTCGTCGGGCGCGGTGGCGGCCGCGCTCGCGGCCAAGGCCGCCGGGGCGGACGTCTACCTCGTCGCGCCGCGCCCGTATCTGGGCGAGGACATCGCGGGCACCTTGCGGCTCGGCCTCGAGGACGGCGAGGAGCCAGACGTCGAGCTCGCGCAGGAGCTGTGGCTCGACCGCTCGACCACCGTGCCGTTCACCTACACGGCCGACGCGCCCGCCATCGCGCCGCATCTGGACAAGAGCCGCACCGTCCTTTCAGACGGCAAGACCGACGACATTGTTCGCGGCTCGGTGCAGTACGACGTGCCGAAGGTGAAGATCAACACAGATTTCGGCGAGGTGAAGTTCGTGGAGTCCGTCGAACTCGTGAGCTTCAAACGCAAGGACGATTTCGCCGTGGCGAGCGCGCGTCTCGTCACGAGCACGGACGGCAAGACCTGGTCGCGTCCGATTCCGCTCCGGCAGGCACCGGGCGGCATGGAACACCAGCGTTGGGTCGCGCCGCTCGACGCGAAGGTGCGCTACGTGGGCCTCGCGGCGTTCCGTCGCGAGGGGTGCAAGCGGATGCTGCTCGGCGAGATCACGTTCCGCGCGAAAAGCAACGAGGTGCGCCGCCGCATTCCCACGCCGCTGATGGTGAAGCAGACGTTCGACCGCGCGCTCCTCACGAACGGCGTGGGATTCATCACCGGCTCGTACGTGACCGACGTCCTGCGCGACGCGTCCGGCGCGGTGGCAGGCGTGGTGATCGCGAACCGCAGCGGGCGCCAGGCCGTCAAGGCGAAGACGATCATCGACGCGACGGAGCGCGCGACGGCGGCGCGCCTCGCGGGCGTGCCGTTCACGCCCTATCCGGCGGGCGAGCAGACGTTCACGCGCATCGTCATTTCGCTCGACCGCCCGGAGGCGTCGGGCATGATCACGCGCCTCCTGCCGGGCGCGTACCGCACGAGCGGACGCGACGTGCGCGGCAAGACGGGCCAGGCGTGGGAATGCACGATGAAGATTCCGATGAAGGACGGTTCGTACGCTTCCTTCGCGGCGGCCGAGCAGATCGCGCGCGACCGCACGTTCACGCCTGGGCTGCTGGATGCGGCCGACACGCTCTTCCAGGTGCCGCCCGACCGTGCGACGGGCACCGTGCCGCACGTGTTCGTGCTGGGCGGCTGCGCGCCGCTCGCCGCGCCCGAGCTGCGTCCGCTCGCGCTCATGCGGAAGGGCGCCGAGGTGGGCGCGGCGGCGGCCCGTGACGCGAAGGCCGGGAGAACGGGCGGCTCGCCCGTTCAGGTGGCGGCGCGTACGGGGAGAAGCGGCGTCTCGCCCGTTCGTGCGGCGTATGAGGTACGCGAAACGCTCGCGGGCCTGCGGCCGTTCGACAAAAATCTCCCAGCAATCGAATCGCCGGCGGGGCCGCTGCCCGTCCTCGGCACGTACGACGTGGTCGTGGTTGGCGGCGGCACGGCCGGCGCGCCGGCGGGCATCGGCGCGGGACGGCGCGGCGCGAAGACGCTTCTTGTCGAATACCTCTACGGCCTCGGCGGCGTGGGGACGCTCGGCATGATCGGCAAGTACTGGTACGGAAACCGCGTGGGCTTCACGACGGAACACGACAAGGGCGTGGCGGCGCTGGGCGCGTCCGTGCACGTGGTGGGCAAGCGCGAATGGTGGCGGCGCGAGAACCGCGCGGCCGGCGTGGAGCTGTGGTTCGGCGCGATGGCGTGCGGCGCGGTGACGCGGAACGGACGGGTGGCGGGCGTGGTGGTGGCGACGCCGCAGGGCCGCGGCGTGGTGCTGGCGAAGGACGTGATCGACGCGACGGGCAACGCGGACGTGGCGGCGGCCGCGGGCGCGCGCTGCGAGTTTCTCGCCACGCAGGAGATCGCCCTGCAGGGCGCGGGCCTCTCCGAGCGCCGCCTCGGCGAGAGCTACATCAACTCCGACTGGGGCTACGTGAACGACGGCGACGCGCTGGACCAGTGGCTCTTCGGGCTGCGCGGGCGTCTGGGCGCGGCGCGCGGCACGTGGGACGTCTCGCAGGTGACGGAAAGCCGCGAGCGCCGTCGCGTGGTCGGCGCGGTCACGGTCTCGCCCCTCGACGTGGTGAACGAGCGCACCTTCCCGGACACCATCGTGCAGGGCCGCAGCGACTTCGACAGCCACGGCCCCTCCGTGGACGACATCTGCTACGTGAGCGAGGCGAACGGGAAGAAGATCTACGGCGTGAACGTGCCGTACCGCGCCATCCTGCCGGAGAAGACGGACGGCCTCGCGGTGGTGGGCCTCGGCATCAGCGCGCATCGCGACGCCCTGCCGCTCATGCGGATGCAGCCGGACGTGCAGAACGCGGGCTATGCGGCCGGCGTGGCGGCGGCGATGGCGGCCGAGAAGGGAACGGAGCTGCGGGAGATCGACGTGAAGGCCCTCCAGCGCCATCTCGTGGAGAAGGGCATTATTCCGGAGGAGGTCCTTTCGTGGGAGGACAACGCGGGCGTGGACGCCGAACGATGGCTGACGGCTGTGCGCGACATGGGCGACGGGTACAGGGGCGTCTCCATCGTCCTTTCCGACCCGGCGCGCGCGATTCCCGCGCTGCAGGACGCGTACGCGAAGGCGACGGTGCCGAGCGCGCGCCTCGTCTATGCGCACGTGCTCGGCATCCTCGGGGACGCGACGGGCGCCGAGACGCTCGCGGGGCAGGTCAGCGGACGCGACCCGCAGATTACGATCAACGCGCAGGGGCTCGCGGCGTTCGGGCGGCGGATGCCCGAGCGCGACAGCTTCATCGTGGCGCTCGGGCGCACGCGCAGCCCGTGCGCGCTCGAACCGCTTCTCGGCGAACTTGCGAAGGTGAATGCCGGAACGCCTCTCGCGCACGTGCGAGCGCTCGCGCTCGCGCTGGAGGCGCTGCGCGATTCGCGCGCCGCGCCGGCGCTCGCGTCGGCTCTCGCGAAGCCGGGCATGTCCGGCTGGGCGAGGCCGGGAGATTCGGCCGTGACGCCGTCCGGCGGGTTCGGTTCCAGCCCCGAGAACGGACGCTGCCTGCGCGAGCTGCACCTCGCCCGCGCGCTCTACGCGTGCGGCGACCACGAGGGCATGGCGAAGAAGATATTCGAGGCCTACGCGGCCGACGGGCGCGGTGTTTTCGCGCTCCACGCCCGCGCCGTTCTCGGACGCGCGAACGAATCGAAGGGCGCGACGCCCTGAGATTTGATATAATGCGCAGGCATTTCGCTGGAGTGGCGTAATGGCAGCCGCAGCGGACTTAAAATCCGCTGGCCGTAAGGCCGTACGGGTTCGAGTCCCGTCTCCA
>CAMNLN010000369.1 GCA_946543025.1 uncultured Verrucomicrobiota bacterium | reverse complement strand
ACGGTCGGCGGCATCGGCATCGCGCCCGGCGCGAACATCAACTACCAGACGGGCGTGGCCGTGTTCGAGGCCACGCACGGCACCGCCCCCAAGTACGCGAACCTCGACAAGGTGAACCCCGGCTCCCTCATCCTCTCCGGAGAGATGATGCTCCGCTACATGGGCTGGACCGAGGCCGCCGACAAGATCATCGCCGCGATGGACAAGGTGATCGCCGCCAAGACCGTCACCTACGACTTCGCCCGCCAGATGGACGGCGCCACCGAGATCAGCTGCTCCGCTTTCGGCAGCGCCCTGGCGGCGGCGATGCGATAAGAGTGAAGAATGAAGAGTTAAAAGTGAAGGGTGAAGGGCGCGAGGTGAACGTCGGCATCGTAGGATTGGGGTTGATCGGCGGATCGTTCGCCAAGGCCGCCGCGCAGGCGGGCCACACGGTGTTCGTGTGGAACCGGACGCGCGCGACGGCCGACCGGGCCGTGGCCGAAGGCGTGGCGGCAGGCGTGCTGGAGGATGACCTCGGCGCGTGCGACGTCGTCATCGTCGCGCTGCCGCCGAACGCCGTCGTGCCGTGGATCGACGCGCACCAGGCCACCTTCCGGAAGGGCTCGGTCGTCGTCGACGCCACGGGCGTGAAGGGGACGATCTGCGCCGCGCTCGAAAAGTACGCGTTCCAGGACCGCTGGACGTTCGTGGGCGGGCACCCCATGGCCGGAAAGGAGGTCAGCGGCTGGGACAACGCGTCGGCAGACCTCTTTCGCAACGCCTCGATGATCCTCACGCCGTACCCTTCGTGCGGGCGCGGCCCTCTCGACGCGCTGGAGGCGTTCTTCGGGGGACTCGGCTTCGGGCGCGTCGTTTTCACAACCCCGCAGCACCACGACCGCATGATCGCCCTCACGAGCCAGCTCGCGCATGTCGTCTCGTCCGCCTACGTGCAGGATCCGCTCGCGCAGGAACATGCCGGCTACTCCGCCGGCAGCTTCAACGACATGACGCGCGTCGCGCGCCTCGACCCGGATGTCTGGACCGACCTCTTCCTCGCCAACCGCGACGCGCTCCTCGTGACGCTCGAAGGGCTCGTCGCGCGCCTTGACGGCTATCGCGCCGCGCTCGCCGCGAGCGACGCCGACGCCCTGCGCGCGCTCCTCGCGGCCGGCCGCGCCGCCCGTCTTTCCTGCTCCTGAACTTTTTTAATTTTTTTTTCACGTCCCCTTGCGCACCCCGACCGATTTATGGTAGAGTAATGACGAACGTCCCAAAAGAGGATTCACGCAAATGCAAAAGAAAAGAGCCTTTGGATTGATGACAGCCGCAGGGTGCGCGCTGTTCGCCGCGTCCGCGACGGGCGCAGTCAGTGATTCGTTCGAGAATCAGGCCAATGGTGATGCCGTTACGACGATCACCGGCTGGGAAGGCTACGGCACGGTAACCGCCGCGACCTATGCCGGTGCCGGCGACAGCACGGTCGGTCGTCCGATCGTCCAGTCGTCTGCGAATCCGGCCAACATCCTGACGGTCGAGGGACGCGTGACGCGCACGGCCGCGACTACGGCGAACAATGCGGCGACCGTAGACATGATGGTGCAGATCGCTCTGCCGGACGACGACCTCGCGTTCCCGTCTGGGACCACGACCACGGACATCCAGATCGCGGTCGGCGTGGACAAGGTTTCCGGAAGCGACACGATCGGCGCGCTGAAAGCCTGGTGCAAGCCGCGTGCGGGCGGCGATCCGGCGTGGATCGACCTGGGCGTGACATATGCGAAGGATACTTGGCACCGCGTGAGCTTTACGTTCGATTACGTGAACCAGCTTTGCCAGATTCGCGTGGACGGCGAGCCGGTCATCACGGCGAACGGCATCCTCGCGGCGGGTTCGACGGTGAACGGCGCATGGTACAAGCTGGCTACCGCCAACAAGACGGCGCTCGCGTCGGTTCAGATCATCGGTTCCACGTCGATTGACGACCTTCTCGTTTCCGAGGCGGCGACGGTTGCAGCCGCGCTCCCGGTGCTGCAGGACGCGAGCGGCACGACGGCTGGCGTTCCGAACACGTGGATCGAGGAGCAGGGCATCACGCGTGCGCAGGTGACCGACGGTCAGGTTCTTGACGACTCCGGCATGACGGTGGCCAACAAGTATGCGGCTGGCTTTGACGTGGCCGACGGCAAGAAGTTCGGCGTGAAGACGATGACTCTCGCGGACGTGAACAATACTCCTACGGCGACAATCACTTTCGATGCGGCGAACGTGAAGTCAGGGTACACCTACGTGCTCTCGACTTCGACCGACAAGTCCACGTGGAGCGATGCGACCACGCTGACCGCTGAGCAAGCGGCGGCAGGCACCGTGAGCGTTCCGCTTGACGCGCCCGTCAAGTATCTCAAGCTGAAGGTTGTCCGGTAAGGCTTATACAGTAAATGACGCTTTGAAAGAAGAGGTTCAAAAATGAAGAAACTGATGACGATGTTGGGTGTTGCGGGGATGGCGGTCGCCTCCTTCGCGGCCGTGGACGATACGCTGATCACGTTCTCCACGCCTGGCCCGGACAAGTACGCGGACGGCACGGACGTGCTTCCCGGCGAGTGCTATGCGCTCGTGTGGTCGGCGGACGGGCAGTTCGACGGCATCAAGGCCGACGGAACGACCGTCGATCCGGCCGACAAGGTCGTGCTCGTGGCGCAGCACGCCAAGCAGGGTCCGAACGGCACGTACTGCCCGCCGCTCCTCTATCAGGTGGACGCCGATGTCGCGAAGACGCTTGCGAATGGCGTGTACGCGGTGTACCTGCTCGATACGCGCGTGATCGCTGACGACGGCGCGGTGGCTGTGGGCGGCATCGACGAGAACGGCGCGCTGAAGGCGGTCAACAGCTACGGCGCGGTGAGCGGCGACACGGCGGCGGCGGCCGGCACGGCGGCAATCACGACGGCGAAGACGACGGCAATCGGTGGCGCGTCGGTGGCGACGCTCGTCGAGGTCGAGGCGCCGGTCATCACGGCCATCAAGCCGAACGGCACGAAGATCACGATTTCCACCTCCGGCCTCTCGCCGGTGGTCGACTACAAGGTCGTGACGGGCGCGAAGCCGGGCGAGGTCGCCACGGAACTGGACGCCACGGCCGACGCGGACGGCAACTTCACCTTCGAGAAGCCGACGAACGGCTCCTTCTTCAAGGTGATCGGCGTGCGCAAGTTCGAGGCCAAGTAACCACTTGAGGAAAGAAGGGAACAAGACGATGAAACTTCGTTCAATTGCATGCGTGGGCGCGATGGCCCTGGCGACGGCGGCGCTTGCGACCGACGTGCTGACCGACACCAAGACCTTGGGCTGGATGCGCGTGGACAGCGATCTGGCGATTACGGCCGTCGGTGTGCCGTGGACCGATATCGGCGATCCGACTGCAAACGTGAAGGTTGCCGATCTCGTCAAGACGGACAATTTGACGGATGGCGACAACCTCTACGTGTACAGCAACGGCACTTGGACGTTCTACACGTTGAGCAGCGGCGCTTGGGTGGCCGGAACGACGGCCAACAGCAG
>CAMNLN010000368.1 GCA_946543025.1 uncultured Verrucomicrobiota bacterium | reverse complement strand
CGGCGATGATCAAAGGCAAGACGATCGGCATGAACGAAGGCATGGACCTCATGCGCCAGTCGCAGGCCGAGAACCAGCGTATCATGGACGACGTCCGCCGCAGGTGGAGCGAGGTGATCCGCGAGGTGAAGACGGTCGACAACCCGCTCTCGCCCGGCGACAAGATCGAACGGCCGATCTACTTCGACCACTCGCTGATCAACTCGCGGCAGGACGCCCTGATCATGAGCGACCGCAACTTCGAGCCGCACGAAGTCGAGAAGCTCATTGGTCAAGGCTTCTGGACCGCCGTGGACTAACAGATGCCTCTGTCATTGTACGCGCTCCTCAACTTTGTGGTTTTGAAACCACAATACTGTACCTCATCTGCGGCTTTCAGACAACACGTCAATAAACAAAAGCGCATTTTTTACACGCTCCAACCAGTTTGCGGGGAGGGCGAGATGCCTAGCGGACGATGACTGCCGTGCCGTCCGACACGCCGCCCACCCGCAGGCGTCCGCTGCCGGAGAACCAATACGTGCCGTCGCCGCGCTGCGGCTTGTGGCTCGCAGCCGATTCCGGGCCGCCGTACGTTCCGCCGCGCTGCGGCTCGCCGTCCAGCGTCAGCGTCCCGCACTCCTGGCACACGCCGTGCGCGAGATCCACCTGCCCGTTGCCCGAAAGTTCCACCGCCACCTGGTCACCGAACGCCGCCGAATGCTCGAGCGCGAGCGTACCGCCCTTCACGCGTACGGCCGTGGCGTTCGGCCACGCCCCGTCCTCGTTCACCAGGCGCGGGTACGGGTTGGCGGCGACGCCCTTGAGGTCAAACGTCTCGCCGGCCGTTGTTGCGCGGCGCAGGAACACGAGCCGTCCGCTCGCAACCTCCACGCAGCCCGTGGACATGCTCTGCCGCATCATCGACCGCACCATGCCGTCCGCCGCCTCGTAGGAGAGGTTCACCGCCCCTTCCCAGTAGCCCTTGTCGGCCGTCTCGTAGCCGTATCCGTTCGCGTCGCTGATCGTTTTGTAGTCGGCGAAGCCATACGAATAGTTGTGCGCGGGCCAGTAGCCCTTGCTCGTCTGCAGGTGGAACGTCGCCGGCGTGGCGGACGTGACGTGCCCGCCGCTCTTCGTGCCGTCCGCGTGCATGGCGAGCTGATCGATGGACTGGTCGTTCCCGCACAGGTCGATCGTGCACGTTTCCTTCAGGTTGATGTGCGTGTTGACAGCTCCGTCCTCGCTGTTGTTGTCGAAATACGCCGTCTGCCGCCGCGTGTTCGTCTTGTTGATCGCGTAGGGCACCATCGCCTTGAGCGTTCCGCCGTTCCACGTGCCCATGTTGCCGTTCAGGCGGTTGCCCGTCGAATGCAGCTCCACGGTGCCGCCCGCGAGGCCGGGCCGGTCTCGGAAGTGCATCGGCCCGTTGAACACGATCCTGCCGCTGCCGGAAATCGTTCCCCCGTCGCGCGACATGAAGAGGTCGTTGAACGTGACCGTTGAACCGGATCCAGACGAGATCGAGATGGCGGACGTGTTCGTGGCGACGACCTTCCCGTTGAACGTGATGTTCGCATTCGCAGGGATCGTAATCATCGAGGCACCTCTGCTCGCCTTAGACGAATCCACCAGAACGACGTCGGCGTCCACCGTCACGCCGTCCGCAAACGTGGGCGACTTCGACGATCCGGCATGGTAGATGCGTACGACCGAAGCGCCGACGGCGGCGATATTCCCCGCAACCGCGAACATGCCGTTCGTCCACATCTGCCTTTCAGCTGCCACCACGGTGCCGGCGCCGCCCACCGTCACTGCGCCGCCGCTGCCGTAGATGCCGCCTGCGCCGAGCCACAGCGCCTTGCCCGCATCTGGCGCCAGCGCGAACGGCTTCACGCCCAGCGTAAAGCCGCGCAGGAACGCGTCCACGTCCGCCGTGAACGCCGTGCCGCCCGTCACGGACACGCTCACCGTGCCGTTCGTCAGGTCAGGCAGATCCGCCGAGCCGTTCCAGTTCGCCAGCGTCGTCGCCGCCGTGTCCACGCCCGCGCCATCCCATGTCGCCGTCGATCCCGCCGCGCCGCCGTACGCGCCCACCGCCACCGCACCGGGGCCGTCGATCCACGCAACCTCCTCGCCCACGGCAGGCCCCTGCGGACCATGATAGACGCCATCCGCAACGGTGATGCCGCCCGCCACGACCGCCGCCACCGTCACATGCGCCCCTGCCTCGACGCGCAGCTTGCCGCCGTTTGAAATCTCGAAGGTCGTCGCCGGAAACGTCCTCCCCGCGCTCGCGTCGACGGCGAACATCGCGCCGCTGCCGCCCACGACGACTTTCGCGAGGCTCGGGAACGACACCTTCTCGCTCACGCGCACTACGCCATTCGACACCCAGATGCCGCCCGTCGTCGGATGCGCCGCCTTCTTCAGGACGATCTCCGTGTCGGCGTTCGCCGGTGCCCACACAAGCCCCGCATTCCCCTTGAATGAACCCGTAAAGGACATCGGGCTCATCGTGCTCGTGCCGCCGAGGAACGCCAGGTTGTAGCCCGCCGACGAAGTGAACCCGTGATCCGTGTTGTCCACGTCCGCCGTCTCCGCCAGCGTCAGGTCCTTCACCGCCATGTTCGAGTGGTTCAGCGTAATCACCTCTGTGGCGTCGTTCCCGGCGAACGTGAGGGTGAAGCCGGACGTCTCGTTCAGCTTGTTGTTGCCGAACGTGATCGGTCCGCCCTCGATGCGGATGCCACCTGCCGAGAACGTGCGGGCCGTCTCGTTCGCGATTACCCACGTTCCACTGCCCCGCTTCACCGCCACGCCACTCGAACCCGTCAAACCCTTCTGCATGGTCAGCGTCGCGCCGGACGGCATGTACAACGGCACCTCCCCCGTGCCGGACATGGCCAAGCCCGCGTACCAGGTGGTGTTCTTGCAGATAACCACGCCCACGCCGCCCGCCACCACGGTCACCGTTCCCTGGTTGATGGTGTTGTTCTGGTTATTCGTGTAGATGAGGCCGGCAACCGTGCCGCTGCCGCTGGCGTTCGAGACATTGTTCGCAAGCCCGCGTCCGTTCAGCGTGTTGGTTATGGCCTGGTTGAACCAGATCATGTCCGACGCGGTCGGCGTCTTCACCACGCCCAACGCGTTCGTCCAGTTCCCCTTGCCGATCCACCAGCCATGATTTTCGGTAGAAGACTTCCAGTTCTCGACGCCCTTCCCGTCGGCGTTCGGGCAGAAGTAAAGGTTCTCTGCCGACGCCGGACAGAACGCCGCCCACGCGACGGCAATAGCAACAGCCGCAACAGGAGCCAACTTACGCCCCTCGCCTAAAGCGATGTCGTTTCCCAGTTTCATAAGGTCATCTCCTTGACTACGCCGACGTTATCTTACCACATCCCCCCTTGCCTCCTGCAAGATTCATGACCACCCGTCATAACGCTAAGATTCCGACCATTTGCTTGAAGACCTTTTTACATAAAAAGCCCCGCCGGAACCGACGGGGCTTTCGTGTCGCGCGTCTCGCGCTTGAGGACTTACGCCTCGAAGTGGTAGACGTCGCGCTTGTGGTACTTCGTGTGGAGGAGGTG
>CAMNLN010000367.1 GCA_946543025.1 uncultured Verrucomicrobiota bacterium | reverse complement strand
AGTGGTGGGGGCCGTTCCGCCTCTTCCGTTCCCATGCCTTGTTGCTGGCCGCCGGCACGTTGCTGGCGGCGTTCGCCGTCCTGCTCCTCCTTCCGAAGCTGTGGCGCTTCTCGCCGCACGACCACGGCAAGGCCATCCTCGGCAAGGACGGCATGACGTCCGCGGGCAAGCCCACGGGTACGGGCCTGTGGGTGACGCTGATCGTGCTGCCGATCCTCCTTCTGGTGATGCCGCTCTCGGTTCCCGTGCTCGGCATGATCTTCTGCCTCTACATGGCGATGGCGTTCGGTTATCTCGACGATCGGGCGGTCGAGCCGTGGGGACAGCTCAAGAAGGGTGTGCTGGACGCGGCGGTGTGCCTGGGCGTGGCGTACTTCGTCTGGTCGGCGCTCGGCGGCGAGGTGTGGCTGCCGTTCGTGAAGGGCGAGTGGACGATGCCGTGGTGGGCCTACGTGCCCTGCATGGGCTTCGTTCTCTTCATCGTGATGAACGCGACGAATTGCTCGGACGGTGTGGACGGCCTCGCGGGATCGCTCACGATCATCTCGCTCGTGGCGCTCGCGGTGTTTCTCTATGTCGTGATCGGCTACCGCCCGATGGCGGAGTACCTGCTCGTGCCGCACAACTATCTGGCGGTGCGTCTGTCGATCCTGCTGATGACGGTGGCGGGCGGCTTCGCGGGCTACCTGTGGTGGAACGCCGAGCCGTCGAAGGCCCTCATGGGCGACGCGGGGTCGCGCTTCCTCGGTCTGCTCCTGGGGGCGGGCGTGCTCGCGACGGGGAACCCGTTCCTCGTCTTCGCGTTTGCGCCGGTGGTGCTGGTGAACGGCGGCGGCGGCCTGGTGAAGCTGCTCCTGCTGCGCTTCTTCCGCAAGTGCGGGCTGGACGTGCGTCCGCCGTCGATCCTGGATCCGGAGGAGGCCGAGCGGCGCAACGTGCTCGTGAAGATCGTCCAGAGCGTGAGATTCCCGCTCCACGACCACTGCAAGAAGGTGCTGAAATGGTCGAACGCGCAGGTGCTCATGCGCTTCATGCTGCTGCAGGCGTTCCTCATGCCGCTCATTTTCGTCCTCTTCGTCAAGATCCGCTGACGCGATTCGGGCTTGCGCCGACGCGGGATTTCGGCTAAAATCACATTCATTCAACTTCCGACAAGGAGCAACAACGCATGAATCGACGTGAATTCCTGGCAGGCAGCGCGGTCGCAGGCCTCGCCGCCGCCCTGCCGGCCGCCGGCAACGACTGCAAACCGTGCTGCGGCATGCCCAAGCTGACGCCTCCCGCGCAGCCGGCCCAGCTCAACCTCTGCCTCCAGTGGTGGCTCATCCCCACGAAGGACGACATCAACGCGAAGCTCGACTACCTCGAGGCGAACGACTTCCAGGCGGTGGAGATCACCTCCAAGCTCGACTGGCTGCGCGAGCAGGGCCCGAAGCTCGTGGACGCGCTCAAGGGGCGCAAGCTCTTCCTCACCACGGCCTGCGGCCCTTCGCGGTTCGACTACGCCGACAAGGCGAAGAACGACGCCGAGGTGGAACGTTTCATGCCGGTTCTCGAGATTCTCGGCCAGATGAAGGCCGTGGGCCTCATCATCTGCCCTGCGCGCGGAAAGCCCGAGGTGGGCCTGAAGGAGTTGCGCGAGGATTTCGTGACGAACACCGGCAAGCGCCTCGCCGAAAAGGCGGCCGCGTGCGGCACGGAGATCGTCCTGGAGCCGTTGCGCCGCGGCGAGACGCCGTTCATGCGTCAGGTGGCCGATGCCGCGAAGATGGCGCAGGAGATCGGCAAGGGCTGCGCGGTGATGGGCGACTTCTGGCACATGATGTGGGAGGAGCCGAGCTATTTCGCCGCGTTCGTGGCGGCCGGCAAGCTGCTCAAGCACGTGCATATCGCCTCGCTCGGCAACCGCAAGGTGCCCGGCACGGACGGCGAGCTGGACAACTACGTGGACGGTTTCAGGGGCCTCAAGTTCATCGGGTACCGCGGCGCGGTGTCGATGGAGTGCGGCTACCCCGCGAAGGGCAAGGACGCCAGGGGCAAGCCGATCATGCCCAACGACGAGGAGAAGCACGCGCTCATCAAGAACATGGTCGCGCTCCTGCGCCGCCAGTGGGCGGAGGCGTGAGTAGCGAATAGACGATAGTGAATAGTGAACAGTTAAACGTCAAAGGAAAAGCAAAATGAACAGAAGAGACTTCATCAAGACGGGTACGGTCGCGGCGGTCGCGGCGGCGGCGCGCGGCGCGCGCGCGGACGGCGCGGCGCGCGAGATCAAGGTCGCGGTGGTCGGCTGCGGCGGACGCGGCACGGGCGGCGGCTACAAGCAGCTCAACGAACAGGACTTCTACCGCCAGGGCGCGCTCGGCAACCTGCTGAACGCGGCGAAGATCCTCCGCGACGAAGGCGTGAACGTGACCGTGAAGCCGGTCGCCTTCGCGGACTACTTCCTCGACAAGGCGCAGGGCGCGGCGAAGAAGTTCGGCGTGGACGAGAAGTTCGCGTTCGGCGGCGCCAACGGCTACAAGAAGATCATGGAGATGAAGGACGTGGACGTGGTGATCCTCACGACGCCCCTCAACTTCCGTCCCCGCCACACGATGGCGGCCATCCAGGCCGGCAAGCACGTGTTCGCCGAGAAGGGCGTGGCCGTGGACGCGCCCGGCGTGCGCCTGATGATCGAGGCGTCGAAGCTCGCCGAGCAGAAGCACCTCACGATCGTGTGCGGCACGCAGCGCCGCCACCAAAAGGCCTACCGCCAGGTAAAGAAGGCGCTCGACGAGGGCAAGCTCGGCACGATCCTCGGCGGCGAGGTGTACTGGAACAGCCGCGTGCCGTGGGTACGCGCCCGCACGCCGGGGCAGACGAACAAGGACTACCTCTGCAACAACTGGCTCAACTTCGCCGAGCTCTCGGGCGACCACATCTGCGAGCAGCACGTCCACAACATCGACGTGGCGAACTGGTTCCTCGGCCGCTATCCGAAGACCGTGGTGGCGTTCGGCGCACGCTCCCGCCGCGTGAGCGGCAACCAGTACGACTGCTTCAGCGGCGACTTCGACTACGGCGACGGCGTGCACATCCACTCCATGTGCCGTCAGGTGGAGGCCTGCGCGAACAACGTGAGCGAGCTTTTCCGCACCGAGAAGGCGATCCTCACCGGCACGACCGCGAAGACCCCCGACGGCAAGCGCATCGAGCTCGACGGCGACTTCCCGGACCAGAGCCCCTACGTGGTGGAGCACATGGACATGCTCCGCTCCATTCTTGGCTGCGGCCCCTACTACAACGAGGGCGAGGCGTGCGCGATCTCCACCGCCTGCGGCGTGATGATCCGCATCTCCGCCTACACGGGCCAGATGGTGGCCCTGAATCAGCTCCTCACGAACGAGAAGAGTCCTTGGTATAACTTCGCCTGTACGCCCACGCCCGAGGACTTTGAGAAGGACGGCGACGTGCCGATGCCCGCGTGCGGCGACAACGAGTGGGCGTTGCCCGGTAAGCCGTGGCGCGATCTGCCCAAGGATACGCCGACCTGCGACAAGGCCACGCAGGGTGCCCCGCTCGGCTACAAGGT
>CAMNLN010000366.1 GCA_946543025.1 uncultured Verrucomicrobiota bacterium | reverse complement strand
ACGACACGTACTTGTACGTGCTCACGACTGTATTCGTAAGGAAGGTCTCCGCCTTAAGGACGGCGCTCGACCCGCCCTCGACGTCGGCCTCCACCACGTAGGCGCGCGAATTCGGCTCGCCCGCCTGCACGCGGAGCGTCTTGCCGTCCGCGATCGAGACGTGCCCGCGCAGACAGGCCACGGTCTTGTCGAGACCGTTGTTCAAAAGCGCGTTGCCGGTGACGCGCAGGTCGGGTACCGTCATCGACTTTCCCGTCTTCATCTTCCACATCAGGTTGCCGTTGTTTGCAAGCGTGAGCGTGTCGCCGCCAAACGTCATGTTGTTCACGGACACACCCTCCGGCGAGCGCATCATGCGCGTGAGGACATAGTCGTTGCCCGCACACGGCGCGGAAATCGCCGGCGTCGTGCCGTCGGAGGCGAGCACCCAGTTGCCAATCGCGTTGAACGACGAAGTCCCGATCTCGTCCGACGCGCCCAACGTGTACGTTGTCCCTTCCTCGACGACAAGTCGCAGTGTATTTCCCACAATCGACAATAACGACCGTCGCGGCAAACTGCCCGGCACGACCGTCGGCGCGGCACCGGCAGTCCATGTCATCAGTACGCACGTGCCGGGCGCGACCGCGCACGAGACGTCCGCCGTCACCGCCCCGCCGCACGACAGCGTCCCCACCGCAAGCGGCGCGTTGGTGGCCGCGAACACGAGGCGCGCGCCTGCCGCGAGCGTCAGCCGCGCGACCGTCCCCGTCCCGCCGATCGACGCGCCGTTCGTCACGACGCAGGCGCACGGAAGCGAACCGTCCACCGCCAGCCGCCCCTCTAGCACGTTCACGCCGCCCGTAACCGCGTTCGAGCCCGCAAGCGTCCATGTTCCTGACCCCTGCTTGTAGACGACCATCCGCTCTGGCAAGGCCATCTCCAGGCGACCGTCGCCCGCGCCGTCGAGGTAGAGCGCCGGCATGGAGAGCGGGTATTCGCCGCGGACATATGTCGTCATCGTCCCCGCGTACGTCACGCACGTGCCTGCCGTCTCGTTGCGGAGACTCCCGCCGTAGTGATTCGCGGTCAACGTGCTGTTCGTGTAGCCGCATACCGTAATGTCGCGGTTGCAGCTCGCATCCGTCGTACCGAAGTAGCTGATGCGCCCGATGTTCTTGTATTCGCGCTGGCCGAGCATGATCTGCGTGCCAGCGCCAAGGGCCGACGGCATTCCACCATCGGCGAGGTTCGGTACGCGGAACGTTCCGTCGCTCGCCGTCACGGCGCACGTGAAGGTGTTGGAGGGGCAAAGGAATTCCGCCACGCCCTTGTCCGTGCGGGAGCAGCTGGAGATCGAACTTGCCGTCAGGCGACTCGCCACGCGAATCGTCCCGGAGCCGCGGACGGAGAATCGCCCCGTCCATGGGCCGGTCGTCGTCAGCGCCGCGCCACTGTTCACGTAGAATGTCGCCTTGTCGCCGACATGGATCGGACGATCCGTCGTCTGCTCGCCTACGCCGACCAGCCGAGCGGTACTGCTGCCGTTCACCGTCAGTGCCGCCTGTGCGGCGGTCTGCGGGCAGCCGAGCGAGGAGGGCTCGCCAATGTTGGCGATGGAGGAGAAATAAAGGTGCCCGGCCGAAACGGTCGTGGAGCCCGCGTACGTGTTGCGCAGGTTGGAGAGCGTAAGCGTACCGGCACCAGTCTTCGTCAGGGCGTCTTGGCCCGAGAGGACCTCGCCGTACTCCACCGTGCCGGACGGGACGTTGATCGTCTGGCCGTTGACCTCGCAAAACGCCGTCAGCGCACAAAAGGCAACAAGGAGAGGCAGTCGCAAAACCCGGTAGGGACGGCGTTCCACCGCCGTCTGCGGCTGGCGATGGAACGCCAGCCCTACCAGGATGTCGGAGTCTTGCAGCTGCCTCAGGACATTAAGGCCCTTCGTGTCATCAAGGGCCTTCAAGACCTTGAATCTGGTCCTTTGCAAACGCAAGACTTACCTTTCTACCGTGATGGTCCCGACAGGATAACGGCGACCGCGCCCGCCTTCCAGCGGCAGGGCGATCGCAGGGGTTCCCTGCCGCGAACCGACCGAGACGCATAATGTGTAGATGCCCGGCGGCAGCATCTCGTATGTCGCACCCGGATCCATGCCGGCCGCCTTGACGGACGTGAGCACGGGATCTGGACTCAAGACCGTCACCGTGCGCCCGAATCGGCAGGTCGTTTCCGCCGTGAGCGGCTTCTCGACGCCGTCCAGCTTCGGATCGAGCCGGCGGAAATCAAATGCCGGGTCGGTCACCGACCAGCAGACGGCCCCCTCATCGTCCACGAGCGACCAGGTGAGCCGCGCGCCGCCGTGCAGCCAGCTCACGCCTACGTTCACCCATGTCGACGCCACCTTCACGGGCGCGTCAATCTTCACCTTTTCGGGGAACGTGACGGAACGCAGCTCGAAACGGTAGCCGAGGCGCCTCGCAATCTGGGCCATCAGGTCCTTGTGTACCTCGTAGTAGGGTTGCGGGAAACAGTGGATCGAGAGGTAGCTCGCCTGATGCTTCTCGACGCATTCGAGCAGGCGCTCGGGCACCCAGCGCCCGCGCTCGCGGCACATCGTCCAGTGGCCGGTTTCGATGACGACCGGCGTTTCGGGCGCGAAGTTGCGCGCCCAGTGGCTGTGCGCCCATGAACCTTCCACGTTGTACTTCGCGCTCGGCTTCGGTCCCATGCAGAAGATCGAGTCATCGCGGTAGCCGATGCCGAGCTCGCGCGCGAACTTCATGAGCGGCGCTTCCGGCTCCTGCCCGCCGGACCCGGCCACGTCGTCCGAGATGATCAGCAGCGTGTTGGGCAGCAGACGGCGGTGCAGCTTCAGGTGGAGGCGCGTGATTCGGTCGGTTTCCTCCTTGTTCAGCTTCGAGGTGGTGCCGGTATGCCCCTCCCCGTACATGCCGAAGCTCCCGACGTCGACGAACGCCACGCTCGGGTCGCCGTCGTACCGCTCCGCAAACGCCTTGAGGAAGGCCGAATACTTCTCGAGGAACACGGGATCGTCGTAGACGGGTTCCCAGCGCAAGGGGAAGTCCTCTCCCACGCGGTGGGTGTTGTAGCGGAACCAGATACCCTTCGCGCCGGCGGCGCGCACATAGTCAGGGCAGGCGTTCGTCGTCTGGTTGCAGCAGATCACGCGGAAGGCGATCTTCTTGCCCTTCGCGATCCAGTTCTGCGCCACGCGGTCGATCATGTCCCAGCGGTACTGCCCCTCCTCCGGCTCAAGCTCGCTCCAGAGGAAACGGAAGTAGACCGTGGACGTGCCCGGGAACCAGTCGAGCGTGTCGCCGGACAGGACGGGCTTCCCGTACGCCCACATGCGTCCGGCCATGTGGTAGCAGACGAACCCCATGTCCGGATTGACCAGTGCCTCGTCCGTCGCCCTCGGCGTCACCGTCACGCCCTGCGCCGCGCACGCCGCCAGGATCATCCCCAGCATCATCCGCCTTCTGACAGCTATTCTCGCTTTTCCCATTTCGTTTAAAAACCTTTTTGCCGAAACCTGCCGCATCGCCGCAATTAGTATAGCAAAACGAGTTCCGTTCCGGCACCCGCC
>CAMNLN010000365.1 GCA_946543025.1 uncultured Verrucomicrobiota bacterium | reverse complement strand
AGGATACGCCGACCTGCGACAAGGCCACGCAGGGTGCCCCGCTCGGCTACAAGGTGTGATGGCCAGGGGAAAGACTGCGGCGTCACGCGCCGCAGGGGAATCCAGCCGTGCGGAACAGGTCGTTCTGCACGGCTGGCGCGCAACGGTCGAGATGAGCGTGTGCGGTTTTCAGGTTCCGTCAAGGCGCGTGGACGGGGCCTGTCGGTCCGGGACATGTCCGAGGGCGGGGTGAATTGCACGTATGCCACAAGTTTGTGCCTTGCGCGCGATGTGGAATTGTGATAACATTTCCACGGTTGAACGGCTAATTCATTTGTGGATAGCTAACCATACTTGGAAAGTCGTGTCCATGGGCGGAAAAGCAGGCGGCAAACTTTCAAGACAGGAGATGAAATGAGGCATCGACTCTGTGTCGGATTGGTCATGGTCGGCGTTGGTGGCGCGGCGTGGGCGAACTACGAGTGGCGCGGAACGACGGGCGAGTGGAGCATGTCTGTCGCGCACTGGTGGGACGGCAGCGCGCTCGTGCCGTGGACCAGCGGCTCGTACGCGGAGATGAGGCCCGCGGGGGAAGGCGTCGCCACGGACGTTGTCGTCGACGCCGGGGGCGTGACGGCCAGCACCTACGAGCAGTTCGCCGGCGCGACCTACTCGTTGGGCGGCGGCCCGCTCGCTACGACCGCTTTTTCGGTGAACGGCAACAATGACGGGACAAGTCCCGCGTCGCTCACGATCGGCAACGCGGTCTCCGCCCAGGAGTTCTACTTCAGAGGCATGGTCTCGATCGCGAACGGTGGTTCGCTGACCGTCGGCACGTACCAGCCGATGACGACGGGTGCCGCCGGGGTGGATGCGGCAAAGGTGGTCGTGCAGACGGGCGGCACCCTTGAGGTGACGAACTTTACGACTGGCGTCGTGAACAATTACTCCACGCTCTATGTCGACGGCGGCTTGGTCAAGCACGCCCTGACGCGGCACCAAGACCACAGGGCTTTCTCGAAGAGCCACATCAAGGTCGGGCCGAACGGAATGCACATGGGCGAGGCGAAGGCAGGACAGATGTCGTTCCTGCCCTACCCGGTGGAGAGCGACGGCGACACGGACGGCGGCGTGTGGGTGGAACCGCACACGGGCTACTATCTCCTCTACGGAAGCAACGCCTACAAGGGGGGCCTTCACATCATGCCGGGCAGCGGACAGGTTGGCATCCAAGGCGACAGCAATCTCGGCGCGACGACCTCTGCCCCGACGAACAGCATCATCTGCGAAGGCGACGGGACGACGAAGACAGCTCCTGTCATCGTCTCGCACAGCCAAGGTACTGTCACCTTGGGCGCGAACCGCGACATTCTCGTCGGCGACAACGTGATGCTGCGGCTTTCGACCTACTCGGCGTCGTCGCGGCTGGTCGTGCGCGGTGCGATCGACTGCGTGAACCGTGAGAACGGCGTGCTGAAGATCGGCGATTACAGCACGGGCGCCGTCGTGCTGGAGACGACGAGCGGGCGCACCAACCATTTGGGCCGCCTGTTCGTCACCCAGCCGCTGATCATCGGAGGCGGCACGACCCTGCTGGAGAACACGACGAAGCTCGAGCGCGGCACCGGCAGCAACGACGAGGGCTGGTCCATCAATAACGGAAGTCCCTTGCACATCTCTGGCAGCGGACACCTGATGGTGACGGGCGGCGTGCTGAAGGTGCTGGGAAGCCGCGCCATCTGCATCAGCGCCAACATGACGGTTTCGGATGGCGGGTTCGTCGACTTGACGGGACATGAAGTCCTGTACAGCTACCAGGGCCCGGCCACCACTACGATCCGCAACGGCGGCAAATTGTCCGTATGGAGACTCCGGAATGCGGGCGACAACGGCGCCTACTATACCGACGCGACGAAGTCGGTCATCAACGTCGAGACGGGCGGCGTGCTGCGAGTCACCGAGAAGATGCATGTCACGGCCGACAACAAGAGGGCGACGGTTAATTTCAACGGCGGCAGGCTTGAATGGGCCGGAGGAACCTATTTTGAGGGGGAGGGCAGCTATCAATCAATGTCCAGAAACGGGCTTCAGGTCTATGTCAAGGAAGGAGGGATGGTCGTTTCGAACAACGCGAAGTTCTATTTCGGTCCGTCCATCAGGTCAGGGGCCGATCAGGACGGTGGCATCACGAAGTGGGGTACGGGCGAGATGGCGCTCTGGAACCCGACCAACACGTTTAACGGCCCGATCCGGGTTATGCAGGGCAATTTCGCCACGTTCGGCAGCATGCGGAATCCGATCAACACGAACTGCACGGTCTGCTTGAACGCAGGCGCATATTTCCGCGCGAACACGTCCTACCACACGTTCGCGCGCATCGAGGGCAGCGGAGCGTTCACGCAGAACACCGACCGCAATCTCACGGTCTGGCAGGCGATCGCGCCGGGCATGGGAACGAACACGCTCGGCACGCTGACCGTCTCCGGCGGCCCGATCAACATCGCGGACGGCGTGACGCTCGAGATCGACGTTGACGCGGCGGGCAACAGCGACTGCCTCAGCTATCAGGGTGGGCTCGACCTCTCGAAGATGTCGCTTCGCGTGAACGACCTCGCGAGGCTGAACCAGCAGATGAAGTACGTCATCGCCTGCAACTTGGCCGATGCGACGGGCGACTTTGCGTCCTCGAACCTGCCGAACGGCTGGATGGTGACATACGACGCGACGCAACACAACCTCGTGCTGTCTTTCAAGCGCGGCACGGTGATCGTGATTCGCTAGGCAGGTGCATCGAAAAAGGGAAAGGGCATAAGAGATAGAACCGAAAGCGCGACATCGGTTCCCGCGTGGCGCCGGAGGCGGACGGCACTTGAAGGGAGGGGCCGGATTTGGTAGAATCTCGCCCGTTTAGCACGGGGCGGCAGTCCAGCCGTTGCCGAAACCAAGGAACACAGAAATGGCCGAAGAAAACAAGTCGTCGCTCGATCCGCTCGCCGCGCTCTGCAAGCGCCGCGGCTTCATCTACCACTCCTCCGAAATCTACGGCGGCATGCCGGGGTTCTGGGACTACGGTCCGCTCGGCTGCGAGCTGAAGCAGAACGTGAAGCAGGCCTGGTGGCAGTTCACCGTGCGCGGCCGCAGCGACGTGGCGGGGCTCGACGCCACCATCATCATGCATCCGAAGATCTGGAAGGCGAGCGGCCATCTGGACACCTTCGCCGACCCGATGACGATGTGCAAGGACTGCAAGAAGCTGATGCGGGCCGACCAGATCAAGGACATCTACGCCGACCAGAAGAAGAAGCCCCAGCCGAAGATCGCGGGCAGCGACTTCTTCTGCCCCTACTGCGGCGGCGAGCTCACCGAGCCCAAGCCGTTCAACCTCATGTTCAAGACGGTCGTCGGCCCGATCGACGATCCGTCCAACGTGGCCTACCTCCGCCCCGAGACGGCGCAGGCCATCTTCGCGCAGTTCACGAACGTGCTCGCCACGAGCCGCCAGCAGGTGCCGTTCGGCATCGCCCAGATGGGCAAGAGCTTCCGCAACGAGGTGACCCCGCGCAACTACACGTTCCGCAGCCGCGAGTTCGAGCAGATGGAGCTGGAGTTCT
>CAMNLN010000364.1 GCA_946543025.1 uncultured Verrucomicrobiota bacterium | reverse complement strand
GCCGCGCCCATGTCATGCACCCGCACGGCGTACGTGCCTGACTCAGGATCCACGGTCACGCGGAATCTGTACCAATGCGAGGGATCGATCTGCTGTTCCGAGCCCAGAAGCATGCCGCCGTCCGCGCCAATCGCGAACGCCCCTGTCGTCGGATTGTAGTACGGGCAATACGCATTGGCAACCGTGTTGCTGAACCCGAAAGCCACGTGCCGCCCGGCGTCGAAATCTCCGACGGCGATCTCGGTCTGCTCCATTTGCGCCGAGCCGAGGCCGATCATCGCAAAACCGTTCCGGCTTCCCCATGCGTCGGGCGGACGCATGTCCACGCGGAACCGGAAAGGACGCGTCAGGTACTGTCCGAAGGTATGCGACACCTGCACGCGCGTACCGCCGTCGTCCTCGCGCCCAAGCGCAAGATACTGGTTCCCGTTGTCGTCGCGCACCGTGGCCGTCGCCTGGAAGGCCGCAACTCCAGTGCCGTTCCGGCGTATCCAGTGGTCAGGTCCGTCGTCGCGGTCGTACTGCTCCGCCACGTAGCCGGCGGCACGGACGTAGTTTTCGCCCGTGCTGCGCGTACACGTGTCGAAGGTGTTCTCGTAGACGAGCGTCGCTGTCTCTTCCCCGCCTTCCTCGGCCGCCGGCTCGATGTGGTACACGCGGATGTTGTCGAAACAGACGCGCCGGTTGATGTAGCTTGCCGAGTTGGCGTTGCCGTAGCCGAAGAAGCGCAGGTAGAAGCTGCCAACGTCGGACACGTTCGCGGCGAACGGAACGGACGACACCGAATAGATCGCGTTGTTGGTGAGCGTGAAGTCGGGAAGGACGCTCGCGGTGCCGATGGGCGTGATCGTGGCGTCGTACGTTTTCGTCGCGAGGTCGGCCGTGACGTCGTATCGGTACCACGTGGCCTTCTCGGGGATGGCGGGGTTCTCCTCGAACGTGAAGCTTGGCGTGGCGCCCGTTTGGGATGACCCCAGGCAGTACGGCACGTCGTTCGTGACGGCCGCGTCGTCCACCGTCTTCACCTCGCGCAGGTAGCCGATGCCGGCGGCGAGATTTGCGGCCAGCTGGTCGCGGTTCGCCGAATAGAGCGCCGTGCTGCCGAGCCCGATCGACGCGCGGCGCGTGTTGACATGCCAGGTGTTGAGTCCGCCGAGCGGAAGGCGCACGTCCGCGACGATCCGCACCTTTCCGGTGGAGTACGACGCGCCAAGCGTCTGTCCGATGAGACCCCAGCTTCCCTGGTTGCCGAACGTCAGCATGTTGCCGCCTTCGCCGCCGACGTCATAGGCGTTGCCGCCGTATTTGAGCACGCCGGCGTGGCTGTTTGGGCTTCCGTTCACGTCTGCATACGGCAGCACCCGCCAACCGTCGATTCCGACGGGCTGGGCCTTGTCGTTCGGCGAAGTGAGCAACGGCATGAGGCGATCTTTCTCGAGATCGCCGGCGACCGAATAGACGTATGTGCGCGGCGCGTTCGTCGTGACCGTGGCCGGCGCGTACGTCGCCTCCGTCGTGCGCGCGGCCGCCGAAAGCGTCCGGTAACGGCGCGTATGGAAGTCGTTCTCGTAGAACACCTCGAAGTCGTCCGCGCCCGGCGCCTTCCAGAAGATGCGGAAGTTGTCGACCACCAGCTTGTTTGTTACCGTGAAGTCGAGCGTGTTGAAGCTTCCGATCGCGTCTACGCCGATTCCCGAAATGCCGCCTTTCGTCCGCCAGAGCGCCTCCAGGTCGGTCGTGAGCGCACCTTCGGCGTCCGTCGCGCAGTTCTGCCAGAGCGCGTTGGAGAATTCCGTCGCTGCCGCGACGATGTTCCCGGAAACCATTTCCGTGTCGAGCGTCGGGTGCCCGACATCTTGCTTGATCCGGTAGACGGTTCCGCCGAACCTCGCATTGTCAAGGTCGTAGGTCACGACGAAGCGATGCCAGTAGTTGAACGCGGTGCCGTAGTTGTTGCCGACCTGCGTCGTGCCGGAGTTGAGATTTCGCACGTCATAGTACTGCGGATAGGAACGCGTCGCGCCTGCCTCGGTCGTAATCTTACCGGCCGTGCTTCTGATGCCGAACTTGCCGGGCGTGACGGGCGAGTTCGTGATGGACGCGTTTTCGTTCTTGCTCTGATCACGGTCGCACCAGCTTCCCTTCCACGCGAGGATGTCCATGTATGTGTCGTACACGGGAAAGACGCGCATATAGGAATAGCCACTGGCCCAGCGCTCCGGCGCGCGCATGTCCACCTGGATGCGCAGCTGGCCGTTCGTGAACGAATTGTGCAGCGAGTGGAGGACGATGCCCGCGCGACGTGCCGTGCTTCCATACGCGAACGTCAAGGCGGGATTGCCTTTATCGAAAACGATGACCGGCGAATGCTTGTACGCGCCATCGGTGCCGATGGCACATTTGTCCACGTCGCTAAAGAGGGTGTACGCGCTGCGGTAGTTGAAGAATGGCATAAACCAGCCGTCGACGACCGGCCGGCTCGCATACACGGACGAGGCGTAGTATGCGCCGCGGCTGGAAAGCTGCTCGTAGGTCGCCAGCCCGTCCCCTGTCGTCGGACGAAAGGCCACCAAGCCGTTGCTGGTGCGGTACGGCGTCGCCTCGTGCCAAACGTTCGTCGCGGGGATCGGCGCGGCCGACGTGCGAACGGTAAAGTCGTTCCTGTAGATGCCGTTGGAAGCTTTCGCCGGAAATGTGAGCGCGAAGATCAACGCGAGCTGAATAATAACGGTTTCTCGTAATTTCACGGGCAACTCCTTGTGTTTGTTTCTATTATATACCAAATCATCGGTCCGGTTTCACTTTGTGCGCACGATTTATTTCGCCGTGATGTCAATGAATGAACCGTCCTTGAACTCGTAGAACGAGAGGCTGGCGCCAATGCCCTTCTTCGACGGATTGTCGCGACGGGGAGGTGTCAAAGTTGTCACGCGGAAGAAACGAAGCTTGTCGCCGCGCAGGCGCTCGGGCAGCAGGTCGAGTCCGTTCGACGCCGTGAAGCCGCTGACCTTCTGGAGGATGTTCCAGTCCGTGTCCGTCACCACCACGGCCGGCGCCCCCTTCACGGCGTAGAATGCGATGAAGAGCCGCCTGCCGTCCGTCGCGATGTCCTGCACGCCGAAGCTGGTGAGGTGTCCGTAGTTGAAGTTGCGTTTCTCCTCCAGCGGAAGGAGCGTCTTCGCGTCGAAGCGGCACACCCAGTTGTCGGGATGCGGCTTGGGCGGATTCGCGAAGTTCGACCCGAGTCCCACGTAGAACACGCCGTCGATGTACGCGATGCCGTCCGCCGGACGCGGGAAGCCGGGCGACTCGCGCACGAACGAAAGGTCCTTCCCGTCGAACACCTGGATGCGTCCGCGGTTCTCGCAGTTGTAGAGGCACACGGACGTATAGACCTTCCCGTCGTGGAAGCAGATGTCGCCCGTGTGGTTCGTGACCGCGACCTTGGCGAGCAGCTTGCCGTCCCAGCCGAACTTGTAGAGCGCCGTCCTCTGCGTGAGGTAGACGGCGTCGTCCGAGCAGCACGCGCCCTGCACGTGGCTCGCGCCCTGATCGAAAACGTCCTCGAACACGACGGCCGGAATCTTCTCCGGCACCGCCGC
>CAMNLN010000363.1 GCA_946543025.1 uncultured Verrucomicrobiota bacterium | reverse complement strand
CCCTTTTTCTCCTTGCGCGACATGCATGGATTTGGCATACTAGCCGTGTCGGACCTTTCTGGCGCGCAGGGTCGTTTCCGCGAGTTTCGCCAAGCCGTGCGACTTGGCTCGCGGATGGCGCGAAAGAGGGGTTCGCAAGCGCCTTGAGAAGGTTAGGACAATATGGCAGACATGGATGGATTTCAGGAATCGAAGGCCTACGGGCTGGACACGCCGCAGAAGAACGAGGCGTTCTTCCTGAAGGGCAACGAGAACCGCGGCTGGGGCGTGAAGAACCGCCTCTCCCGCATCTTCAACCCGAAGAGCGGACACACCGTGATGCTCGCGTTCGACCACGGCTTCATCATGGGGCCGACGAGCGGTCTGGAGCGCGTGGACCTCACGATCAACCCGCTGATCGAGTACGCCGACTGCCTCATGTGCACGCGCGGCGTGCTGCGGAGCGTGGTGCCGCCCACGACGACCAAGCCCGTGTGCCTGCGCGCGGACGGCGGCACGTCGATCCTGACGGACCTCAACCTCAACCGTCTCTACGACGTCGAGGACGTGCTGCGCGTCAACGCGAGCGCGATGGCCCTGATGGTGGCGGTGGGCGACAAGGCGAGCGAGCAGGTGACGACGCACAACCTCGTGCAGGCGGTCGACTTCGGCGAGAAGTACGGCATCCCCGTCCTCGGCGTGACGGCCGTCGGCAAGGACATGGCGCGCGACGCGCGCTATTTCCGTCTCGCCACGCGCATCTGCGCGGAGAACGGCGCGTCCTTCGTGAAGACCTATTTTACCGAGGAGGGCTTCGAGACGGTGGTGGCGCAGTGCCCGGTGCCGATCGTGATCGCCGGCGGCAAGAAGCTTCCGGAGGAGAAGGCGCTTGAGCTGGCGTACCGCGCGGTGCAGGCCGGCGCGGCGGGCGTGGACATGGGGCGCAACGTCTTCCAAAGTGCGAAGCCGCTCGCGATGATGAAGGCGATCTCCGCCGTCGTGCACGACGGATTGACGGCGAAAGACGCTTTTCAGCTCTACAACGACGAGAAGTAGCCCTCGGCTTGATAGAAACAGCCAAGACCGCGACGCTTCCCGCTCTCCGCAGTGGCGGAGTGACGGTAGGACATGTCTCGTTAATCGCAGGGCGTGTCGCGTCCGTTATGGTATACTGTCTAAAAATGTTTTCACCAGAAAGGAATGCAGATGGACACGACGACACTTGACCCGACGAAGATGAAGGACTGGGAGATCGCGGAGGCGGCAGAGGCGACATTGCGCCCGGCTGCGGATCTCGTGGCCGAACTTGGCCTTCGGGACGACGAGTGGAGCCCTTACGGGCGCGTTCTCGCGAAGGTGGACGCCACGAAGGTGCTGAAGCGCCTCGGCGGCAAGAAGCGCGCGAAATACATTGACGTGACGGCCATCACGCCCACGGCGCTCGGCGAGGGCAAGACCACCACGACGCTCGGGCTCGTGCAGGGACTCGGCCGCCTCGGCAAGAAGGTGATCGGCTGCGTGCGCCAGCCTTCCGGAGGCCCCACGTTCAACATCAAGGGCAGCGCGGCCGGCGGCGGCCTGGCGCAGGTTGTTCCGCTCACGTCGCTTTCGCTTGGGCTCACGGGCGACATCGACGCGATCACGAACGCCAACAACCTTGCGATGGTGGCGCTCAACAGCCGCATGCAGCACGAGCGCAACCATGACGACGCCTGGCTCGCCGAGAGGGGGCTTAAGCGGCTTGACGTCGATCCCGATCGCGTCCAGATGCGCTGGGCGATGGACTTCTGCGCGCAGGGGCTCCGGAACATCGAGATCGGCCGGGGCGGCCGGCTTGACGGCTTCAACATGCCGAGCGGCTTCTACATCACCGTGGCGAGCGAGGTGATGGCGATCCTCGCGATGGCGGCGGACCTCGCCGACCTGCGCGCGCGCCTCGGGCGAATCATCGTGGCGTACTCGAAGTCGGGCGCGCCCGTCACGACGCGCGACCTGGAGGTGGACGGCGCGATGTGCGCGCTTCTCGTGAACGCCGTCCAGCCCACGCTCATGCAGTCTCTGGAAGGGCAGCCGATGTTCGTCCACGCCGGACCGTTCGCGAACATCGCCATCGGGCAGAACTCGGTGATCGCGGACCGGCTCGCGTGCGCGCTCGGCGACTACGTGGTCACGGAGAGCGGATTCGCCAGCGACATGGGATTCGAGAAGTTCTGGAACATCAAGTGCCGCTGCTCCGGGCTGAAGCCCGACGCCGTGGTGCTGGTGGCGACCGTGCGCGCGCTCAAGGCGCACGGCGGCGCGCCGGCCGTGAAGGCGGGGCTGCCGCTCGACCCCGTGTACACGCACGAGAACCTCGATCTCCTGCGGAAAGGATGCGACAACCTCCTCGCGCACATCGACATCATCCGCCGCTCGGGCGTGCAGCCCGTGGTGTGCCTCAACGCGTTCTATACGGACACGCCCGCCGAACGCGCGCTCGTGCGCGAGATCGCCGAGGGCGCGGGAGCGCGCTTTGCCGTCTCCGACCACTGGCTCAAAGGCGGCGCGGGTGCCCTTGAGCTGGCCGAGGCCGTGGTAGCCGCCTGCGACCAGCCGAACGCCTTTGCGTTCCTCTCGTCTGACGACGAGCCGCTCGCGGACCGCACGGAAAAGCTCGTGAAGGAGGTCTACGGCGGCGATGGCGTGGACTGGAGCGACGAGGCGGCCGCGAAGCTTGCCGCGCTGCAGGCCGATCCGGAGACGGCGCGGTTGCCGATCTGCATGGCCAAGACGCAATACTCGCTCTCGCACGATCCGAAACTGCTGGGACGCCCGAGGGGATGGCGGCTTCCGGTGCGCGACGTGCTCATCTACAAGGGCGCGGGGCTGGTGGTGCCGGTGGCGGGCGAGATCAAACTCATGCCGGGAACGTCGGCTTCGCCGGCGTACCGGCGCATCGACGTGGACGTCGAGACCGGCCATGTGCACGGGCTGTTCTGAGAAGGGAACTTTGTGAGAACAAAGGCGGAAATCAGAGACGAGATGCGGGCGCGACGGCGGGAAGTCGCCCCCGAGACGCGCGAGGAGCTGTCGGAGGCGTTTTGCGAGGCCGTCTGGGCGCGTGCCGACGTGCAGGCCGCCGTGGCGGCCAAGCGGCCGTTCGCCGTCTACCTGGCGAACGACGAGGAGATCGACCTCATGCCTCTGGTCGAACGGCTGTGGGCGGAGGGCGTGACGGTGGCGGTGCCGTACTGGCATGTCGAGGCGCGGACCTATCGTCTGGCGATCTACACGAACGCCACCACGCTTATCGAGGGATTCCACGGCATCATGGAGCCGGCGGAAGTCTACGAGATCGCGACGGAGGACGTGGGCGTGTGGATCGTGCCAGGTCTCGCGTTCACGCGCGACGGGCGTCGGCTCGGCTACGGCGGCGGCTGGTACGACCGATATCTGGCGGCGGCCGCGCCGGATGCGCTCACGCTTGCGGCGGCATATCCGTTCCAGATGCTTGACGAACTGCCCGTCGAGGCGCACGACCGCCGCGTGAAGGCCGTGGTGTTGGCGGAACGCGCTTGATTCCCCGGTCCGTTTTTGGCATAATATCTGAAATTCATGTTCGGCATCTTTGGCAGAAAAATGCGAAAAGTGATCGGCCCCGTGA
>CAMNLN010000362.1 GCA_946543025.1 uncultured Verrucomicrobiota bacterium | reverse complement strand
CGGCGCTTCCGCCGCCGGGGCTGCCGGCTTCCGCTCCGGGACGGGCGCGTCGCCCGACTTCACGACGTCCGCCGCCGGCTTGCCGGGCTTGTCGGTTTGCGCGAGCGTGTTCGAGATGACGGCCGCGACGGCAGACGCGACAGGCGCAAGGTTGGTCGGGGACACTTCGGCGATCGTGGCGACGGCCTTGGCGGGCTCCTTCTCCGCGCGCGGCGACGGCGCTTCCGCCGTACCCGGGATTGTCAGCTTCTGCCCCGGCCTGATCACGTCGCCCGACTTCAGTCCGTTCGCCTCCATCAGCAAACTTGGCTTGACGGAATGAACGAGAGCGATCGAGACGATGTCGTCACCGTCTTGGACGATGTATGTGCGATTGGACGAACCGGACGCCTCAATCATTTCCGCAAGACCTAACTCCACCAAATCGTCCGGTCGCGACCTGTCATCATCGCATCCCACCGGGAATAGTGCCAAAACTACAAAAATACGAAATGCCGCCAGACGAATTCGGTTTTCAGTTTTGTTTTTCATTATCGGTCTCGTACAGGAAAGTTAACACCTCCAGCTGTTTCGCATTATACAATCCTTTCGCCGAATTGCAAGGCGCAAATACGAAAAAGACGAAAAAAATGAACAAGACTTCTTCCATGCATTTTGTTCGCGCTCACGAGCCGCCGAGACAGCGACATCACACCGACGCGTTGAAGACAACGCGCAGATCGGCCATGCATGAGCCCCCCCCCGTTTTCCTTCATTACACGAATCGGATGGCGGTGGCGTCACCCTTGAAGGTGGCGCTGCAGACGTACTGCATGGCCGTCGCGGAGAACCGCTCCCTGAAGAAGTGGTGGAGATGCCCGCAGAGAATCGCCTTCAAGAGCTTCTGCTCCTTCAGCCAGGCAATGAAGTCGGCCGTCGGCTTGTCCGTCTTCTGCTGGACGCTCCGATGCCGCCACTCCTGCCCCGCCGGGTAGGTCTTGCCCGCCTCGTAGGTGGAGGTGCAGGCAAGCGGCGCGCCCGTCACGTACGCGCACTTGTTGTTCGTCTCCTTCATCACGTAGTCGTAGAGCTTCGGCCCGTAGAACGGCACGTGGCAAAGGAGGACGATCGGAAGCCCCTTCTCGATCTCTTTCGCGAACAGCGCGTGCTGCGCCTCGGTGACGTTGTAGTACACGTCGTCGATCGCGACGAAGTTCACGCCGTTCACGACGCGCGAGGAGAAGGTCAGGTCGTTCGGATAGGCGTCCTGCACGCGCGCGTAGCTCGCGCGCTTGTAGGCGTCATCCTCCTTCGCCTCGCCCACGTACCGGCTGAACTCGTGGTTGCCGGACGAGACGAACCAGTCGCCGGCGGCGAAGTGGACGGCCGCGCAGTCGAGGTTCGCCGCGCTCACGAAGTCGATCAGGTCGCCCGTGTGCAAGAGCATGTCGCCGCGATCCTTCGCCGCGCGAATCGCCTCGTCGAGGTAATGCTCGCCCCACGGCGCGAAGCGCCGCCCGGCGGCGAGCTTCATCTTCCGCTCGTCGTCGCGGTTGTCCACGCGCACGATGTGCGTGTCCGACACCTGAATCGCCCCGAACGGCTTCGAGGCTCCCACGGGAATCTCGATCGTCTCGAAGCGCAGCGGCGGCAGGGGCGCGCGCTTGGCAGCGAGGACGGGCAGTTCGGCGGCCAGCACGGCCCCCGCGCCCAGCGAAAGGAATTCGCGCCTTTTCATCTTCACTTCTCGAAGGTGAACGATTCCCACGGAATGTTCACCGCTTTCTTGTCGGTGAGGATCTCGTCGATGTGCAGGAGGAGCGGGAAGTCGGCGGCGTCGAGCTTGCCGGCGGCGATGTGCTTCTTCACGGCCCGCGCCACGCGCACGGCCACGACGAGCGACTCGAGCGTCACGCCTGCGAGCTCGGCCTTCGCCTCGTCGATGTTCAGGCCGCGCCCGAGCAGGATGCCCACGAGGCGCGTACGGCCGCCGTAGACGGTCACGTAGAGGTCGCCCACGCCCACGCAAAGGTTGTCGAGCGTACCCGCGCCCTGCAGGTCCAGGAGGCGGCTCATCTCCTTCGCCGCCTGGCCGAACACCGCGGCCTGCGAGTTGAAGTGCAGTTCGCTGTCGAGCCCGAACGCCTTCTGGTTGAGGCCGATCGTGAGCGCGATGCCGAGCGCGTAGCCGTTCTTGAGCGCCACCGCGCTCTCGATCCCCACCACGTCCGTGGAGAGCGAGACGTGGTAGTAGTCCGTGGCCATCATCGCCTTGATCTTGCGCAGGACGTTCAGGTCCTTGCCGCAGAACGCCACCTCGGTCTGGTCGTGCGCCACGAGCTCGTAGCTCGTGCAGGGGCCGCCGATCGCGCAGATGTCGCGCTTGATGCCCTTCGCGGCGAGGCGCGCCTCCCACACCTGCGGGTAGCAGAGGAGCGTGCCGTCGTCCTGGTCGAGCAGGCCCTTCGTCACGGAAAGGACGGGGATCTCGACGGGGATGCGCGGCAGCACCTCCTCGCCGAACCAGTCCACGCCGAAGCTCGAGACGCCGCCGATGACGAGGTCCGCGCCCTTCACCGCCTCGTCCATCTGCTCGATCTGGTAGAACTCGCAGCCGGCGGGGAACGGCGGAATGCCCTTCGGAAAATGCTTCGCGAACTTCGGGTGCCGGTTCGTCGCGCGGCACGCGTCGATGATCTCGCGGTCGAGGTGCGTGCCCACGAGGCGCACCGTGTTGCCGTTCTCGCGGGCGGGGAACGCCAGCGCGCTGCCCATCATGCCCGAGCCGATGATTGTGATTGTCGCCATGTCTCGTATTCCTTGGTTGCGGAAAGATGGGGAAGATTATATCACCTAATCCCCGCCCGTTCAACGCCCGCGCGCGGCAAGATCCTGCAAGCGGCGGATGGCGGCGTAAGGATCGGTGCTCTGGCAGACTGCGCGGACGACGGCGAAGTTGCGCGCGCCGGCGGCGATCACGTCCGGCAGGCGTACCGCGTCGATGCCGCCGATGGCGACGGCGGGGAACGGAACGGCGGCGATCATCTCGCCCATCGTCGCGAGGCCGAGCGTCGGATCCGGGATGTCCTTCGTGGGCGTCGCGTACACGGGGCCGACGCCGATGTAGTCGGGGGCTTGCGGAATCGCCGCGCGGGCCTGAGCCAGGTTGTGGGTAGAAAGCCCGACGATCTTGAGGGCCGGGAACAGCCGGCGCACCTCGGCGACCGGCATGTCGTCCTGTCCCACGTGCACGCCGTCCGCCTCCGCCTCGGCAGCAATGGACGGATCGTCGTTCACGATGAAGAGCGTGTCCGTGCCGCGCGTGATGCGCCGGACTTCCCGCGCCTCGCGCAGTATCTCCGCGCGCGCGGCGTGTTTCATCCGCAGCTGGACGATGCGTACGCCGGCCTTCACGGCGGCCTCCGCGCAGCGGGCGTAGCCGACTGCGGGATTTGTCATTACCAGATAGAATCCAAAGTCCGTCATTTACTTCTTCGTGCCGATTACGCGGCCTTGCGCGTCGCGGTAGGTGACCTTGCCGGAACCGTCCTTCGTCGAGGTCATCGTCACGCGGCCCATCGAGTCGCGGTAGGTGGTCTTGCCGTAGTTGTCCGTCGAGGCCGTGCCGGTCATGCGGCCCATCGAGTCGCG
>CAMNLN010000361.1 GCA_946543025.1 uncultured Verrucomicrobiota bacterium | reverse complement strand
AAGCTCTCCGGACAGGGCGTCGTGAAGATCCGCTACACGGTGGATGGCAAGGAGTATGCGAGCCACTACCTCTACGGCGGCCCCACGCAGAAGTACGTGGGCGAGAAGAAGATCAGGTTCGCCGACTATCGCCGCTGGATGGGGCTGTAGGACCGGATCCGGTCAGTCGCACTTGCGGCAATCGACGGGACGCATCTTCACCAGTTTCGTCGCGTGCGGCGGAACCGTCACGGCGTAGAAGCCCGAATGCTTCCCCTCGCATTTCTGGGTCCAAAGGTCTTTCACCCAGCACTCGCCGTCCAGCCCGACGTCCGCGAGCGGCAGCTTGATCTCGCGTGCGAACGGATAGCGGTTGACGAGCGCGACCGCCGTGAAATTCCCGACAAGCGGACGCGTCCAGATGCTCTCCGCGTCCGTGTGGCGGATGCGCCGGCCGGCCTTGCCAAGGCGGTCCTGGCTCACGGCGATCACCTCGTCGTTGACGAGGAGGTTTCGCGTGAAGGCGTCCATCGTCGTGAGGTCGCAACCGATCAGGAGCGGCGAGGCGAACATCGCCCAGAGCGAGACGTGCGTGTACTGCTCGTTCGGCGTGAGATATGTGGGATGGTCGCTGCCGAAGGAGTACTGCTGGCCCACGATCATCATGTCGGGATCGGCCCACCAGCCGGGCTTGTTCCACTTCCAGTACTCGCCGTCGATACGGCCCTCGATGGCGAGTTCCATCCACGCCCAGGAGTCCTTCAGGTCCTCCCAGCTCCGCCAGCACTGTCCGCCTACGGCCGCGCCCCATTCCTCCGTGTGCGCCATGCCGTACTGGCAGAAGGAATAGA
The DNA here is from genome assembly GCA_946543025.1 of uncultured Verrucomicrobiota bacterium. Lineage (GTDB taxonomy): Bacteria > Verrucomicrobiota > Kiritimatiellia > RFP12 > UBA1067 > RUG572. Next base: position 2,804 of record CAMNLN010000361.1, on the reverse strand, counting down.
GGATGTCGCGCTTCTGCTTCTTGAGGCATTCGCCCATCAGGCGGTAGGGCTTGATGAAGGCCTCGCGCAACGAGAGGTCGTCGAACGCACCCTTCTCCCAGGCACCACGCCCCGTCTCCTTCTTGAAGATCTCTCCGTAGCTGCACCAGTCGTACTTGATGTAGTCGAAGCCCCACTCGGCCCAGCTTTCGGCGTCCTGCAGCTCGTGTCCGTAGCTGCCTTCGCACTTGCCGCACGTAAGCGGACCTGGCGACGAGTAGAGCCCCGCCTTGAGACCGAGCGAATGAATGTAGTCGGTGAGGTCCTTCATGTCCGGGAACGAGCGGTTCGGAATGATCTTGCCGGCTGCGTCGCGGGCCGGCCCCACCACGTCTTCGCGTCCACCGAAGTCGTTCTTGCGCATCTCCACGCGCGGGCAGCCGGAATTGTTCATCTCCCACCAGTCGTCGAGGTTGACGTAGGCCCAGCCGTGGTCGGCGAGCCCGGAGTCGTCCATCGCCTTGGCGGCGGCCTTCGCCTTCTCGGCCGTCAGGCGGTAGCAAAGCGTGTTCCAGCTGTTCCAGCCCATCGGGGGCGTGAGGGCGATCGTGTCGCCCACCGCAAGGCGGATGACGCGCGTGGCCGTGCCCTTTGCGTTCGCCGCCGTCACCTCGACGTCGTAGTTGCCGGGCGTCGCGGGCGCGGCGCCGCGCAGCACGCCTTTCGCATCAAGCGTCACGCCGTCCGGCAGCCCCTTCGCCGAGAACGTCATCGGCCGCACGCCCGAAGTCGCCACGCGGAAGATGACAGGATGGCCCGGCCGCACCCCCCAGACGTCGGCGCCGTTGATGCGCGGTTCAGGCTTTTCCGGCGGCGTGAGGATGCCGAGTTGCGCCGTCAGGGACGGATCGTTCACCGACTTGATCTCCGCGCCGTCCGCGCAGGTGAAACGGGCCTCGAGCCAGTCGGCGTTGGCCGCATCGAAAGCCGTCCACTGCCGGCCGCCCGTCGTCTCCAAGACGATCTCCTTCGCCCCGGAGAGGTCTACGTGCACCGCGACAGGCTGCTGGCCCAGCTTCACGTCGTCCGACCGCCACACGACGCGTCCGTCCGCCCACACTTTGAACTTCGCGGTCGGCTTGCCGTAGCTTTTACCGGAGCCGGCCTTCTTCGCGTCGTCGTCGATCGCCACGAGCGCGTCAAACGCGACCACCTTGCCGTTTGCACGGAAAAGGATCGCGCTTTCGGGATGCGTACCGAAGCCGTGCACATACGTTTTGCCTGCGACCGTCAAGGGATTTCCATCCACCGACTTGCCCATCTGCGGCCGTTTGCCGCAGCCGCACGTCGCCCCAGCGAAGTCGAACGACTCGACGTACGTCACGCCGGCGCTCGCCGCCCAGCCGAAACCTGCCAGAAACGCCACCAACAGCGCCGCCTTCGTCCAGGCCTGCCGTTTTTCCTGCTCGATCTTCTCTTTCATCTGTTGACCTTTCGCTTTCGTCCTGATGTTCCTTTGTCGGCGAACATCATATCATCTTTTTCCTCACTCCTTGAATTATTTTTGTAACCTTTTTCTTTCTCGCGTGTTTAACGATATGATGACAAGCGAAGAGGATTGCGCGTTGACGCCCGAGATGGAGGCCGAAGCGACCGACCGGAACGACGATTTCGGCCGTCTTGTCGCGCATGCCTTCACCTTTACCCTGCCGCCGTTTCCCTTTGCGACGGGCGACCCGGTCCTTCAGCCTGAAGGAGGCGTGTAATGGGATATGCGCTCCAGAGCCTCCTGCGCATCCGCCTCATGCGTGAAGACCGCGCGAGCAGCGAACTCACTGCCGCACGGCAGGCGGTCACCCGCGCACAGGAGTTTCTGGATGCCCGCAAGCGGGAGCTTGAGACATACAACCAGACCCGCGAGGAGAGACGCGACCGGATCTACGCATCCGTCATGGGCCGTCCTGTTACGCGCGAACAGCTCGACCTCGTCCAGGAGGGCGTGGCGCGTATCGACGAGGAAGGCACGTTGAAGGCAGACAACGTCGCCCGCGCCGAAAGCGACCTCCACACGCGTGAAAAGGCGGCGGAAGACGCGCGCGGCAACTTCGTCCTTGCCACCAAGAATCGCATGAAGATCGACGAACACAAGGCTGATTGGCTCGCCCGCGACGCCAAGGAGCAGGACGCGCGCGCAGAAGGCGAGCTTGAGGATTTCACCGGACGAAAGCAGGAATAAAATGATCGCCCCAATTACATTTGACACAGGAGAAAACGGCATGTCTTTCGCTCCTTTCTTCGACACCAGCGGCCTGAAGCCGCTCAAGCTTCCGGCTTCTTTGACCGACCTGGAACATCCGGCCGACGACATTCAGGCGCGCCCGGCACCTTCTCCAGAAGCCGTCGCCCGTTTCCAGACTGCCATGGGCGAATCGTCCGCCCAACAATCGCGTACGCCTTCCCCTTTTCAAAAACCGATTATCATCAGCCACACGCAAGAGACCGTCCCAACCGCCGCTCCCTCGCAAAAGCCGCACTCTCTCATGCCTTCTGGCCCAGGAGCCGCCCCAATCACGGACGCGCTATCAAATTTCTCCTCTTCGGTCATCTCCGTGCCACATGTCGCAACAGAACCGTCCAGCAGCCAAGGCGTACCCGTCCAGGCGGCCCACGTGCCTATGCCTGCCGACACATCCGGTCGGTCGGTCCCAACGGCGCCCGCCCAGACCTCCCCGGCGATGCCCGCCCCGCAGGCGACTGTGCCCGTCGCCGCCGCGCCCGCGCAAGAGCCAGTCCCCCTTGCGGCCGCCGCATCCGTCCAGCCCGCG
>CAMNLN010000360.1 GCA_946543025.1 uncultured Verrucomicrobiota bacterium | reverse complement strand
ATCGTCCTCGGAGATGTCGATCTTCCAGGCTTTGGATCGCTTCGCCTCGACCAGGCAGACTACGCAAATGCCGGATGGACCAAGATCACAAACGGTAGCATCGCCATGAAGATCGTCGACAAGACGGGTGCCGTCGTGCAGCTCGGGGATGTGACCTTTGGGCTGTGCGATGCGCGGACGGACGAAGGAGGCTACGCTCTCCAGGCGACGCGCTTCGACAACGAGACGCCGCTCGCGGATTCGACGGACGACTGGACGGCGGTCTTTGTGGAAGCCGCCGCGCCCGATGCGCCGGTGATCGGCGGTGGAGAAGGTGGCGTCGCGCCGATAACGGTGGGCGCGTCGTCGGTCTCGATCAATATCACAAACGCCAAGGCGGGTTCTCGCTACGGCTACAAGAAATCTACGACACTTGCGGGACTCAAGGATGCGCCGATCGTCTACCAGGACCTTCCCGCCGATGCCGATGGAAATCTCCTCATCGAAATTCCACGTGGGAACGGCGAGACGAGTTGCTTCTACCAGATCGTAGTGGAATAATGTCCGATTAAGATCAAGTGGGGCGAAGAGGTGAGCCGAGCGAGTGCTGAGTTGATGGGGAATTGAGGTCCTGGCCTGAAAACTATATAATATGCTCAAACAATCAAAGAGCTGTTATATGTCAGTCAGAACATCAGATCTGCTTGCCTTGCTCGCCATCTCTTGCGCGCTTTCATGCGCGGCTGCGGATAGTGAAGTCTATTCTTACTTGTGGAATCATCCGCGTCTTGTCGAAGTCCAGCTGATGGACGACACGGACAGGCACGACGAGCTCTATTTCGAGAAGGAATATCTGCTTTCCCGCTGCGAAAAGCCGTTTGACGTCTCTGCGCCGGCGCTTTTCATCGAGGACTCGCTTACTGGAGAAGGGATCGCCTTTTTCCGCAAGGCGCCGCTTCCTCATGCCCGCACGTCCAATTCACCCGATTGGCATGTGGATCCACTGGGAAGGAAAGTGACCGTTCTTTCAAACGACTATCAGGGCGTTAGCATCCGCTATCGGGGCGGGAAGGCGGGGCGCATTCGCGCGGCCACGGATTTCCAGAGGAGATTCAGACCGTATGTCGCCGGTCGTGACGGACTCTTCCTTTCCAACACCTGGGGGGACGGCAACAGAGATGCCTGCATCAACGAACGCTTTTTGCTTGCGGAGGTCGCCTCTGGGGCTGAGCTTGGCGTGGACGTGATACAAATCGACGACGGCTGGCAGAAGGGGCGTTCGGCAAATTCCGCCAGTCTCGCCGCCGGCGAAAAAGGCCGCTGGGGTTCGTGGTGGGAGGTCGAAGGATTCTGGGATGTCGATCCGGTCAGGTTCCCGAACGGACTTGGGAAAGTGATTGGCGAAGCGCGTTCGAAAGGCATGAAGTTCGGGCTTTGGTTCGGGCCTGATTCTTCAAACGACGCGGCGAACTGGAACAAGGACGCTGACTTCCTTCTGTCTCTTCACCGTGATCTCGGCGTAGACTACTTCAAGTTCGATTCCATGCATACGCCAACGCCACTTGCGCTTTCCAGACAGGCGATGCTGATGGACAGGCTGATGGACGAGTCTGATGGTCGCATCACCATAGATCTCGACGTAACGGCTGGGAGGCGTCCCGGATATTTTGCATTCCCCCGAATCGGCCCCGTTTTCGTGGAAAACAGGTACATCAGGGAGAATGACGTCCGCCTTTGGTGGCCTCATCGCACGTTGAGGAATCTTTGGGGCCTCGCTCACGTTGTCGATCCCGTGCGCCTGCGGATGGAGGTCTTGAACCCCGAGCGCAAGAGCGGGCTTTATCCCAAAGGCGATCCGCTTGCCCCAATTTGCTGGCCGCGCGATGCGATTTTCGCGATATCGATGTATTCCTCTCCTCTCGGTTGGTTTGAAATACAGAATCTTTCGCAGGAGACAACCGCAGCGTGGAAGCCGCTTATCGCCCAATGGAAACGCGAGCGCGATGCAATCCATGACGGCTACATATATCCCGTGGGCAGCGCTCCAGATGGCCTCGTTTGGACGGGTTTCGTATCGGCGGCCAAAGATGGATCGGCAGGGACGGCGCTTCTTTTCCGCGAACTTGACGCAAGCGAAGAGTTTTCTTTGCCGCTGTCAGACTACTTGAATGTTGAAGGTCTGGAGCCGATTGTCATCGGCGGGCGCGGTGAAGCGAGAATCGAAGACGGGATTTTGAAAGTCGCAGTCCATGAGAAACTCGGTTTCGTCTGGGTGAAGATCAAGAAAATGGAAGATGCATCCGCAGACCGCTCTTCTGCGGAAAGTCTTTTCGCCACATGGTGCGATGCGCTTCTTGCTCGTCAGATTTCGGGTACGGGCGACAAGATGATTGACGGCGGAATCGCGTGCCCTGCATGCGGCGTCATGCATGGCCGAGTATGCGACCTCGTCTATCCGCTTGTCTATCGTTGGTCCACTACCGGAGACGGGAAGTACCTTGCGGCGGCGGAGAAGGCAGTCGAATGGTCTGAGGCGACGATGCTTAGAGAAGATGGTGGACTTTACAACGACTACCAGACCCTGTGGTGGGGCACCACCGTGTTTGCGCAAATCGCCATTGGCAAGACGCTCCTTTATTACGGCGATCGGCTGCCGCGTGACCTGCACAGCCGCTGGAGCGAGATTTTCAGGCGCGAGACAGATTTTGTGGTCGAAAGGTTCGACGAAAAGTTCGTGAATACAACCAACGTGAACTACCCTGCGGCGTTTTGCGAGGCAATGGCTCTTGCCGGGGTGGTGATGAAAGACGACGACAAGACTGCGCGCGCAAAGGCCATGGCCAAGAAGCTGATGGCGCAGTTTCTGCCTGACGGCCTTGTCACGGGAGAAGGTGCGCCTATGAGCAAGCGTTCTCCGCGCGGGCATGCATATGTCGACCTCGGCTATAACCTTGAAGAGACGCTGCCGTCGCTTCTCGCATATGCAGAGATGTGCGGCGATGAGAAGATGAAAGATGCCGTCCTCGCTTCGGCCGCCCGGCATGCTGAATTCATTCTTCCTGACGGCGGCATAGACGACTCGTTCGGAAGCAGGAGCCCGAAATGGACGTACTACGGCAGCCGCACTTCAGACGGCATGCTGCCGGTTCTTGCCGCACTTGCGAAGGCAGGCGTTCCATGGGCGGGCAGGGCGATGGAACGTCATCTTGAACTGTTCAGGCGATGCACTAATTCCGCTGGCCTTTTGGCGGGCGGTGTGCAGTACGAGGCGGCAGACGAGCCGGCGTGCGTACATCATTCGTTCTCACATATAAAGTCCCTTGTCGACGTTCTTCGTTGCGGCTCTATTCCCAGGAAGGGCGGCGATGCGCGTCTGCCGCGCGAAAATTGCTATGGCCTCAAGTCTTTCCCCTCAATTGGCGTAGAGCTTGCCGCGGTCGGCCCATGGCGCGCCACATTTGCCGGCGGCGACTCCTTCGTGCAGGGCATGGTCGGACATCGAGTTTCCGGCGGCGGGCCTTCCCTGCTCTGGCACGAAGCTGTCGGTCCGCTGATCGTCGGCACGATGGCGGACTACAGCATCATCGAAGCAAGGAATCTCCAGGATCTTCGCCATGAACGCACCGTTCTTTCGATGATGCCGCGCATAGAGGCGGG
>CAMNLN010000359.1 GCA_946543025.1 uncultured Verrucomicrobiota bacterium | reverse complement strand
CCGGCGGGCGCGTAGATGATGAATTTCTCGATTCCCGGGATCTTTCTGCCCTTCTTCGGACGGATCTCCAGCACGTGCGGCCCGTTCGAGCAGTTCTGCACGAGGACGCTCCGCTCGCCCTTCTTCTGCGCGACGAACGGATCATCGAAGAGCGGCAGCGTCTTCCACCTGATCGTGTCGCCGGGCTTCGCGGCCTTCTTCATCAGCTCGGGCTTCTTGTCGATGTGTTTCTTCACGAAGTAGTCATACTGCCAGGTGAAGTGGTACGCGTCTTTCGCGATGACCGCGCGGCCTGACAGAGAGGTGAAAGCGTTGGTGCTCCACCCTTCGCCGTCGAATCCTGTCACGCTGCCCTCCACCTTGTAGTGGACGGGCTTGCCCCAGGGGTCGGTGCCGTCAAGGTAGGTGAGCGTCCAGTCCTCCTTCACGGGCAGCGCGTCGAACGTGACGCGGTAGATCATCGGCATCCACGAGACGAGCGTGGACGGACGCGTGCAGTACCACATCTCCTTGTAGGAGGCGACGGGCTTGCCGTCGAGGAAAAGCTCCGCCTCCGGCTGCTGGGCGCCCTTCGCCGAATTGAAGTTTGCGCCGCTGGAGACCGCCACCACGCGGTTGCCGGTGAAGCGCAGCTTGATCGAACCGTCCCGTGCCACCTTGACGTTCCTGCCCTTCGTCGCCGGCACCTCCGTGATGGTGCCGGAGACGTCGGGCTCGCCGGCCGCACCGGGGATGCGGCGCAGCTCCTCGCCGATGAAGCCGGCGTAGTACTTGAAGGCGTCGGTCTTGCCGTTCATGTGGATGCCGTCGGCCAGGAGATTCGTGGCCGCCCAGTCGTGCGCCACGAGCATCTCGCTCCATTTTTTGTTGAGGTCCACGAACATGCACTTGTTGCGCTCCGCGACGGCCTTGATGTCCTTCGAACGCGGATCGCGCTCGGCGAGCATCTTCTTCGGGTCCTGTCCCTTGCTGAGGTGGCTGGACCACAGGACGATCTCCGCCGAGGTCATCGCGCGCGTGTTCCTCACGATCTCCTCGTACTTGTCGATCGGCCCGTACACGTGGAAGAACAGCAGGTCGGGATAGTACGGAAAGAGGTCGCTCCACGCCGTGCGCGTCAGGGCCGGAGACGTGAACCCGCCGATCGCCTTGTTCGCCCACACGAAGTTCACCGTCGGGTACTTTTCCTTGAGCATGCCCATGAGGACTTTCGTCCAGCCCTGCGCCACGATGGACTGCCCGTAGAAGAGCACCCGCACGGTGGCCGGTTTCTCTGCGGTGGACTCCTCCAGCGCCTTCATCGTGCGCTGGATGTGGATCGCCGTAGGATTTTCCACGGAACCGACCTTGAATTCGGGCGCGGCCACCGCTACGGCGGCAATCGCGACAAACATCTTGCAGAACGTAACTGTTTTCATGGCGACGACTCCCTTATCCTCGTATCCTCGCCTCTAGCGCCTTGCCGCGGTTGCCCCAGCAGTCGAGCGGGGTCACGCGCACGGTCTCGGCGCCGACCGGCAACGAATCCACCGGAACCGTCGCCGTGACGGCCGCCGCGAAATTCGCGTGGTGGCGCGGGTAGAGCCCGTTGATCGCGCAGATGCGGACCGTGCATACGCTCCCGCCGGCGTTCTCGGCGCAGATTTCGTATTCCGCCACCTGTCCGCCGACGGTCGCCGCGGGGAAGTCAAGCCGGACGGCATCCTTTTCCTGCGACGCGATCTCGCTGTCGTCGCGTTTCAGGCCGCGCGTCCTCGCCTTGGTGCGCACGGCGGAGAGAAGCGATCCGGAAGGAAACTCCGCCGGCTTCGCTTCGCGGGCGAAGGAGACGAACGAACGCGGCTTCGCCGGAAGTTCCACGACCCAGTCGTCGCCCAGCTGCAATCCGCTGACGAACTCGCGCTTCGCGAACTCGACGCGGTCTTCATATACGTTCACGACCTGCCCGACGCGGATGTCCGGGCGGTTCGTCTCGTTCTCCATCATCTTCGGCGAATCGTACGCCGCGTAGAACGCCGAGCGATCCTCTCGCCGGACCCCTCCCGGAAGATAAACGTTGCTCCTGCCGTTCTCGTAGCCCGCCGTATGTTCGAGATTCCAGAGCGCGCCCGCCGCCAGATAGCGCAGCGAGCCGGTCGCCACCGACGTGAACGCGCCGCGCCAGATCGACTTCTCGTTCGTGAGAGGTTCGTGCGAATGCCCGGAGAACGCGATCGCCTGCGGAAAGGCCGAGAGCAATCTGGTCGCCGAGCCGTCGTCCATGCCCCACGCGCATCTCCCATACACGGTGTCGCGCGGATGCGGATGCTGGACGTAAAAGAACGGACGCGACGGATCGCATTTCTCCATCAGGCCGCGAAAGGCGTCGACGCAGCCCGCGCATCCCGTCTCGGCCACTCCGTTGCACCAGATGCCGGGCTGCCAGTGCGAGCAGAAGAAGTCAAAGCCCTTGACGCTCTTGACGTAATACGGCCGCCACTCCTCGTCGAAGCATTCGGCCCAGGCCTTCTTCGGGTCGGCCTGGATCGCCTCGCGCCGGAGGACGTCAGCGTCCTTGAATATGCGGGCGCCGTTGCGCAGTCCGAAGGCGTCGTGGTTGCCGAGGACGAACAGCCGCTCGACCTTGCGCCCGTCCGGCGCGCGGTCCCCCGGAAACACCTTGTACCAGGCTGCGGCGACCGCCTTGAGCTCGCGGACAAGCCCGAGGTCGGCCATGTCGCCCGCGATCATCACGGCGTCGACGCCGTGATCGCGGAAATAGGCGAACGTCTTTTCGAGCGTGTCGGTCTCGTATCCCTCGGCGAGCGTACGTCCGTCGGTGGCGAGCCGCACGTGCACGTCGCTCACGACGCCGAACTTCAACAGCGGCTTTTCCCCTGCAGCCGCGGAAAACGCCCTGCACCCGGACAGCGCACCCAGCGACGCGAGTCCGCCAAAAAACTTTCTGCGTGTGATTTTCATGGCATGACGCTCCTCGAACGAAAATGTCGCTTATATGTTACCATACCCTCATGTTTTGGGAATCGCGGATTTCAAAAAATGTTCAACGACCGGATGTACGGCAGGAGCGTATGGGCCACCACGTCCGCGTTCATGCGGTGCCCGCCGGGGAAGACGTGGGACATGCCGGGATAATGCTGCTCGAAGATCGGGCGCACCTCCGGCATCATCTCGTCCTCGTCGCCGAAGAGGCCGTGGCAGAGCGAGCGGTCGTCGTCCGTGATGCCGTCGAACTGGCGCGCCTCCAGTTCCTGGAAGTGCGCGATCGTATCCTTCGTGACGTGAAACTCCGTCTCGCCGTCCTTGCGCCGGTTCAGCCACTTGTGCTTGCCCACGTACAGCACGTTGTATTTCTTCGAGATGGTGAAGGACGGGTTGACGCAGATGCGCGTGAAACCGCGCAGCATCTGGGCGTACATGCCCCCCATCGAGGTGCCGACGACCAGGTCGGGCATCTCGTCGTACGCCAACTCCTCCAGCATCGGCATGGCGACGGCCGGATCGACAGGGATGTCCGGCGCAGTCACCGTCGCGCGCCGCGTCGGGTCCTTGCCCCAGAACTCCTTGCGCAGCAGCTCCACCGTCCCGCTCGCGCCCGATGACCCGAATCCGTGCAGATAAAGTATCTTTTTCATCTCAACCTCTTC
>CAMNLN010000358.1 GCA_946543025.1 uncultured Verrucomicrobiota bacterium | reverse complement strand
TCATAGTCGAACTTTACGATTGCGCGATCAAACGTCACGCATCCGCCGCCTTCCCAAAACTGGTCGATCGCCTCAGTGTAGACGCTTCCGCCCAGCCCTTCGCGAGCCATCTTGACGAGCGACCGCGCGTACCCCTCGTACTGCTTGCGGTTGCGTTCGCGCCACGTGCCGCATTCGACCGGTACAGGCGTCCATGCTCGACCCTTTATGTCCTGATAGTGTCCTATCAGGCAAGCCCACGCACCGCCGAACTCGCCTGCAATTGTCACGCGCTTCGCATTTGGCGGGTACATTTTCGGGTCAGGATAGTTGTGACAATCTATCACGTCGCACGACGGCATGGAGTCGATTGGCTGTTTCCATTTGGTATAGCCCTGCGCGACGCCACCTTCGTAGTCGTTCCATCCTGATGGGCCGTCAAGCAAGCGCGTGGGGTCGTACCGCTTGAGCCACAGGTTCGCAAACCGGGTTTTGTCGGCAGACGGCTGTCCCCATCCCTCGTTGAACGGAATCCACATTACGATAGACGGATGGTTGCGCAGGTGATCCACGATCTCCTTTAGTTCCTGCCGATAGAATCCGTAGCACTTGTTGGCGTACTGGAGATCGCTTTGGCGATTGAGGTCACGGCTGGAAGGAATGTCCTGAAGTACCATTAGGCCAATCTTGTCACAGTGCGCGTAGAAGGCGCGAGGTTCGATCTTTATGTGTTTGCGGATGGTGTTGAAGCCGGCTTTCTTGTGGAAGTCCACGTCGAAGCGAAGCGCGTCCTCGCTCGGCGGCGTGAGGTAACCGTCTGGCCACCATCCCTGGTCGAGAGTTGCGAGGAAGTAGGTGAATTCGCCGTTTACGGTCGCGCGGCGGATGCCTTTCGCGTCGAGTTTCGTGTCCACCGAACGAATGCCGAAATATCCTTTCACCGAGTCGGTGCGGCCGTTGGCCGTCACAGAGATCTCAAGGTCGTAAAGGTTCGGATTGTCACAGCTCCAGAGTTTCAGCGGCTTCGGAAGGATGAGCGTCATCACGTCGCTGTCTGCGGTCGACTTGGCCTTAGCGAGTTCCCTGCCGCCGAACGATGTTGCCATCGTCACCTCGGCATTTCGCACGTTTCCTTTTATGGACGGCGTTACCGTCACGGTGCCTTTCTCCGCGTCCGTGTCTATCTTGTAGTCCGCAAGGTATGTTTCAGGAACGGTCTCCATCCACACGCTCCCGCAGATGCCGCTCGTGGCGGGATAGAAGCAAGCAACCAGTTCCAGCACCTGCTTGCCCGTGCCGCCCAGATGCGTGTCCGTGGGATCCCATACCAGCAGCTTCAGCTCGTTCACGCCGTCCTTCACGAACGGCGTCACGTCCACGCTAAACGGAACGTTGCCGCCCTCGTGCGGCACGTCCGTAGCCTCCTGCCCGTTCACGAACACGTGCGCACGGAAGTCGACGCGCTCGAAGTTGAGGATCGTGCGGAACCCCTTCTGCGGACGGGCCATGAACGTGCGCCGATACCATATCTGGTCTTCAGGCAGCACCTTGCGCCGAACACCAGAGAGCGGCGTCTCCACGCCAAACGGCACGAGTATGGTCCCATCGTACTTTTCTGGCTCGTCGGCTGCGGCCGACGCGATCGCGTATTCCCATGTGCCGTTCAGACTTTCCCAACCGCCGCGCACGAGCTGAGGACGCGGATACTCGCGCCACACGTTCTCGGACGTGACGGCCCGTCCCCACGAAGTCGTGAGGTCGTTTGTCATCACGATGGCACCGGCTCTCGCTTCCGCCGCCAGCACACTTGCCAACAGTAGAAGCGCAATTATTTTTGCATTCATGAATATGGCTCTCCGCCGCTTATCTCAATCCAGCTGTGCAGGCAAGACGAAATCCTATGTTGAAGTTACGTAACGCAGGATCCGCGTCAGCACGACATGCTGGTCGGCAGACACCACCATGATTGAGCCAACTCCCGCCGCGTAGTGCACGCGTCTGACCGGTCGTTCCAGACAAGGTGTTTGCTGACGCGGAGGGGTCGATGTTCAATCTTCCGTTGTTCGCAGTGATGTCGACAACGTACCAGTCAAGGCACCACTCCCATACATTGCCATGCATGTCATAGAGTCCCCAATCGCTTGGCGCGTAGGAGCCGACGTTTGCCGTGCCGCCAGCCGACGGACCAAGCGAGCTCGTTACGTTCCAGCCGCCAGGATTGTCTTCCCCGTATCGACCAAGGTTGTTCAGATTGGTGTCCAAGTCGCTGTTCTTGATTGCAGAACCATCGTTCCAGTAGCCGGAACCATGCCCCGCACGTGCGGCAAATTCCCACTGCGCCTCTGAAGGAAGGTCGAAGTCGATTCCTGTCTTCGTGCGCAGAAGTCCGAGGAATGATGACGGATTTGGAGCCGCAGGCCAGTTGTACGACGTGTTGGCGGTTGTCGTGTTGACGGCGTTGCGTATCTCGTTATAGCTCACACGTTCCATCGGGCGCATGTCGCCTTCCACCTTGAACTCCGAGACGGCTGTCGAGTTGATCGCAATGTTTTTCCACTGCGCCTGCGTCACGTTGAACACGCCGATGTAATAGTTGTTCGTGAGAGTCACGGCATGTGCCGTCTCGGTCGCTGCGTTGCGCTGCGTCTCGCCATCGGCCGATCCCATCGTCCATTCAACGCCACTCGCTATGATCTTGCGCATGATGAGCTTCGAGGTCTTGTAAGCTGGATTGTTGGTGACGGCATCTTTCTGTCCCATCTCAGAACCTGGCAGAAAATCAACGCCTGGATAGTAGCGCACGGTGTTCGCAGCGGCAAGATCCACCACCATGTAGTCGGGCGTGTTGTCCAAGGGCCAGGCTGTCACGCGGGCGCGCGCGCCGTTGGCGGCGATCTTGAAGCCGTTGCCGTCCGTGCCAGGCCATGTCTGGTCGGGTTGCCAAGTGATCGTGCCGCTGAAGGTCTGGCCCTGGGCAATGTCGTTGCCGACCTTGCGCCAGACATCGCCCTGCGCGTTGCAGATGGCGGTGCCGCCGATTGTGGTCCAGCCGGGATCGTTTGCCGCCGCGCTCACGTTGGCGTTCGTCTGGATGTCCAGCGTCACGACGGCGGGGGCGTCTGTGATCTGGTAGGTGATGGTGACGAGGCGGTTCGCCGCCTGCGTCATCGTGACGTTCGAGACCTCGGGCATGGCGGCCATGGCCGCGCCTGTTACGGCCGTCAGCACGGCCAGGGTCAGTTGCTTGATGTTCATGTTTGTTCCTTTTGAGTTAGATGGTTACTTGAAGAGGATGATCATTGCCGTGTACTTGTCCGAGCGAAGCGCGATGCCGTCGGAATCGTCGCACGTGCGGGCGCGCGCTTCGAGGTCGGTGGACGCGCTCACGTCGCCGAGCAGGCCGACGGCGAGCGACGTGCCGGACGACACGTCGGAGTGGCTGGGGTTCGCCGCCGGATAGCCGGAGACGATGAACTGATAGCCGTCCGCGCGTACGGGCGTGGCGGCGGCGAGAGCCGTCGCCCCCATGAGGACGGCGGCCTTTTTGATGGTGGCGCTTTGCACTTGGGGGTCTCCTTGTTGAGGGGTTGAGATGTTGAGGGGTTGAGTTTCGGGAGGGACGCAATTTATTGCGTCCGATCTTTCGGTCGCAGCGAGCTGCGACCCTCCCG